>JALHOI010000005.1 GCA_022843085.1 Pseudobdellovibrionaceae bacterium | reverse complement strand
TTCAAAGCCACGGCGTCTGAAGTTCGATCAAGTTTCATCTCTCTCAAATATTGTTCACTTGCCTCGGCAGCTTTTAACATTCGATCGATTCGAAGCAGCGTATCAGTGTGATTAATGCCACGGTGAAGCGCCTCTAAATTTTTGAAGTTTAGATCGCCGCCAGAATCTTCGCTGATTTCTTTAAGTTTTTGCTCGAACGCCGCCGCAATTTTCGGATGATGTTGTTTGATCAAGTCAATCGGCGAAATCGACTGTCCTGACATCATATCGCCCGTTTGAATACCTTGCGCCTCGAGATCGCTGCGAACCGCCCGGATCGTCATTTCGGCGATGTCCTTCAGCGAAGCGCGCTCGTGCTGCTTAAGCGTCGCAAAAAGAGCGGGTGAGTCGACGTAATACTTCTTTGCTACTAAAAAATTTCTTTTCGCAGACTCGACAGAATCTCGAGGCGCAACTGTCACGTTCATTGAAGCTCTGATATCGCCGATTGCCTTTTCGACATCACTTTGGCCCGCGCCCCCGACGGCTGTTGTCACTTCTTGCGAAATGATCGCACTGACGAGATTAGAGATCGCACTTTGCGATTCAGTCGAAGCCGCGACTTTCGCCAAATGCTGAAATCCCGGAATTTTTTCGGCCTCAGCACGAAGCGGTGGTACCTGCGAGCCTGAACCGCGATCTTTCATCGAGCAGCTTTGCTGAACAACATTCAAGTACAGACACGCGAGATCAAGTGTTTGTGTGTCTTGTTGAAACTCGCGAAGTTTGCCATCGGGAAGCCGTGAAAACATATCGACAAGCTGAGAGACCAAGATTGCACCAAGAGCCGCACCACCGCTGAGGCCCGTCGCTAGAACTTTTCCCGTCGTCGAAAGCGCACCAAGCCCGACCGATAGAATTTGTGATCCATAACGGCCGCCAACGTTCTTAGCGCAGGTCGATTCGGGATTAACAAACTCGCCCCCGGTGACCGAGATAAGGTTCATCGTCAAAGCTAACAGTTTTTCTCGATTCTTTTCTTTTTCATGAAAGCCGCTCTCGGCCCGCTTCCGCATAATCAGACGTTGAAGCTCTTGCCTGCGAGCAAAAAGCTCGTCGATGTAAGCCTGCCCCGCGATTGAACCAGCCGAACCTTCGGTCGACCGGGCTTGATCAGTTAAGACACGGCCGATCTCTGCGCTGACAGCTTCGAGCTCGGCCGTCAATTCACCGATCGGATCTCTCGCAGACTCAATGAGTTGCGGCAGACCTTCGACCGATCGAATCGCTTGTTGAAACGATTGCGAACAATTATTTTTATTGTCGAGAAGGCCTTGAATCAAACTTTGCGAGCTCGCCGCAAGTGAGACGGCACTTGAATCGTTTGCTTTAAATGGACACACGGTCTGCGCGAACGAAGCCAGGGCGCAGAACTGAATCGCTAGAAGAGAAAAGCCTGACAAAAAGCGGCTCTCGAAATGAAAATTCAATTTAACCGTCCAGGCTTTTTCGCTGAAGCAAGCCAGCTAGAAAATTCTTGCCGGTCTCTCTCTATGATCTCGCCTGCTGGAACGTATGAGAATATAACACCAGCCTCAAACCTTCGATTCTTTGGATCTCGGCGTGTACCATCGACGACCGCGAACAAGACCGATCGACCTTGTTGCGAGGTCGCAAATGCACATTCGACTTTCGCTGATTTTGAAGAGGTCGGCGCCAAGCGCGAGACTTTCAAGCCATTACGTTTTAGATTTAGAAGCTCATTTTGACACGTCCGTTTGGGATCTTCGAAGCGGACCTGAACCGAGCGCACCGCTTGCGAGGTTCGATTTCGTTGCACGAGCTCGATCGCAGCCTGACCGTGCGGAAATTCAACGTCGGCCCAATCACCTGAGGGCAAATCGATTTTAAATCCCGAAACCGGAAGCACCTGCACCGTTTCACTCGCACCTACGAACTCACTCAACGCGACGGCTAGTAGGATTAGACAACAGCGCGTTGCAAAACCTTGGCTTGTGGTGCTCATCTCTGAAGTCTATCAACTGAATAAACGCACACAAGGCCAGAGAGAACCCTTGCGAAGATCTGACACTCGACCACACCCGACCTTCCTCGAGGGGCCGGAAGTCCCCAGCCTACTTTTAAGAAATTTTTGCCTGAGGAAAATGAAGTTTACCTTCGGATTCCGCGACGACACAGGTAACTGCAAGATCCCCGGTGACGTTGACACAGGTCCGGGTCATGTCCAAGAGTCGGTCGACTCCGATGATCAGGCCAATGCCTTCAACAGGTAGACCCACTTGGGTAAAGACCATCGTCAGCATGATAAGGCCCACGCCGGGCACGCCGGCTGTTCCGATCGAAGCAAGGGTCGCCATACCGATGACGGTGAGGTAGCCCATAAGACCCAATTCGATTCCATAAACCTGAGCAATAAAAACAGTCGCCACGCCCTGCATGATGGATGTGCCATCCATGTTGATAGTTGCCCCTAAAGGAAGCGTAAATGCAGCGACTTCGTTGTCTACTCCCAATTGCTTTTCGGCTTCTTCGATTGTGATGGGTAAAGTTGCGTTGCTGCTTGAAGTGGAAAAAGCGAAAGCCAACACCTTTTGAATTCGTGTGAAAAACAGTCTTGGAGAAATGCGTGTAAAGAACTTTATGAGTGATCCGTAGACAACGAAGAAGTGAAAGAAAAGAACAAACAGTACCGTGAAGAAGTACTTCGACAAAGGCACGATCGTTTCAAAACCCTCATTCGCGAAGACCTTTGCCAAAAGACAAAAGACTCCGATCGGAGCAACCCAAAGAATCATGAAAACCATTTTGAGAATCACTTCGTTAGCTTCGAAAAAAATCGCTGTGAGCTTTTCAGCTTTTGTTTTTACCAGCGACAAAGCCAAGCCGACCAAAATCGCTAGAAAAATGATCTGAAGCATCTCGGCGTCGACCATAGCTTTTATAGGATTCGACGGAACAATTGCCGAAATCACGTCGATAACGCTTGGAGGAGCTTTAGCCTCAAACGTCGTATTCGCTGTGAGTTTAAAACCTTCTCCAGGGTTAAAGAGAATCGCAAATACAACTGCAAAGGTGACGGCCAGGGCTGTTGAGGCAACGTACCACGCGAATGTCTTAAGACCGATTCGCTTCAGCTGCGATATTTCTTTAAGAGACAGAACCCCACAGACCAGCGACACGAAAACCATCGGAACGACCAAAAGCTTCAACGTGGAAAGGAAAATTCGGCCGCCCAGTTCGAACAAACCATCCATCAGGTAGATTTTAACCCAGTCGACATCCTTGATTGGGTTCAAAAAAATTCCTGATAAAATACCAAGAACGATGGCAACTACGATGTAGAATGTGAGGTCTCTTTTCGGCAACGAGAACTTCATTTCGCTTGTGACTCCTCATGTTCGGATCTGCTACCGTAGGCCTTTCAACTTCGACTCGCAACTTTCAATTTTCGTCGGCGCCGATCCTTAAAACGAACTTCAGCCGGTGCCCATCTTTGAAGCCTACTTTAAATCCGTTTTTTCGAAGCACGGTCTGGGAACTCTCGTTCTCGACATTCACGGAAGCAAAAATGCGAGCCGCACCCAGATCTCGTGCTTGTGTGATGAGGTCGGCCAACGCCTTCGTTGCCAGGCCTTGTCCCTCAAACGCCTGCCGGATTGCATAACCGACTGCGACGTTTAGATCGCCCGCGTTCTGGCCGTACTTTTGGGTGAGTTCGGCCGGAAACAAGCTTGGGGCAACCGCGGTCATCATTGCTAGTCCCACGATTTCATCTGATAGCTTTAGAACCCAAAGCCTGTCGTACGAATATCGGTCTGAATCTGATGATCGCAAAGATCTGGCAAGTTGCCGCGAAACTGCGACTTCGGCCGCAAGACCTCCCAAAAAAAATCGTGAAACTGCCGGTTCTTGAAATAGGCGGTGCAGCTCGTTTCGATGTTGGTCCGTCAGACGTTCGAATTGTAAAGAACTCGCACTGATCGCGGGTCGCGCGACGAAAAAGTCGCTACAGAGGGGACCGGCATAAGCCGTGCGCGCCAAGCTGATGGCCAAAAACAGAAGAAGCCGTCGCATTGTGCGAGGACTATCACAGTTTGAAGTGTGCCCAAAGTGTAGCGACGAAGATTCAAACGGCAGGCTTGCTAATGAACAAATTGCGCGCCGTTTATCGGCCGTTACGGGCAAAGAAGACTCAAAATCTCTTAAGCCACGGCGGGATCGTCGACAACGGTGCGGCACCGAATGTGATTTCGCTACGCTCTACTTCGTTCGTTCGTGAAAGCGCATTATCGGACTCGACGATATGCCATGAACAAAGATCGAAATGACTATGGTTACCATGACGACATTGAAAACAATTTTGGCGGGTTCACCTGTGAGTCCGTGATTTAGCGCGTACGCTAAATAGTACACTGAACCGATGCCCCGGACACCAAACCAAGAAATGATGAAAATTTCTTTTTTAGGCAGTCGACCTCTCAACGCGAAAAAAACAGAGACCGGTCGAATCAACAGCAAGAGAAGAAAAGGTAGAAACAAGTACCATCCTGAAAAATTGAGTCTCGCCGCGATGAACCCCACAAAGATGACAGTCACGATTTCGCCGATTCGCTCAAGCTGCGTCGAAAATCGAATCAGTGCCGGCGAAATTTCCTCGTTCTTCTCACTATCCTTCGCTTCAACTTTCGCAAACGCGAGGGCCGAAGCAAAGACGGCGAGAAATCCATACGTCGACAACAATTGGGCCAGACCATAGCTGGCGGCGATGAGCCCGATTGACACAAAGTCTTCTATAACAAGACGATCAGTCTCGTTGTCGTGAGTTTTCACTATCAACCTCGCTGCAAGCCAGCCGCAGGCATAACCGATCATTAAGCCGCCCGGGATTGCCCATAGCACATCGACAAAAATCCAATTCGCCAGAGGCACATCGGCTTGGGTCCAACGGGCGCCGAGAATCGTGAGTCCCATCATCACGACGGGAAACGCGGTTCCATCATTGAAACCGGCTTCTCCCGTAAGGGCCCTGCGAATTCGATCGGGATCTTTCACACTCTTTACCTGAACGGCCGAAGCAAGTACGGGGTCGGTCGGCGCCAATATTCCGCCAAGTAAAATGGCGGCACCCCACGCCAGTCCGAAGGCAAGATGAACCGAAAGGCCGAGCATCAAGACCGTCAAGACCATCGTGAGACTTGCGAGCAGTGCGCTGAGCTTCCAGTGCGGGTGGCGAAACGGAAATTGAAGCTTCAGGCCGGCAGAAAAAAGCGAAACTAGGACGACGATCTCAGTTGCAAGCTCCATCCATTTTGGATGATTTAAAATGTCGAACTCGACGAAATTGAAACCTTCAGGACCCAGCAAAAAACCGAACCCAAAGTAGACGATCGCCGATGATATCGGCCCGCGCTTCAGCCACTGTTCGGCAAGAACCATGACAAGCAGAAAGAGGCCGAGCAATAGAAACCACTGATTGATGTCCAACCGGCACCTCCGGTGGGAACACTAGATCGAGTTCAATGTCTTGCCCAACACGAATTCCGATGTTTTGTCGACGTAAACTCGTCGAGCGACGGCCCTTCTTAGAACGAAAGAGCGTCACGTTGACTGAGTTTGCGAAAGGTGATTCTCTCGCCGACCTATGAGAAAACAATTCGAAAACGCGATGGAAGGAATCATCTTTTCCAGCCGCTGGTTCCAAGCCCCGCTCTACCTAGGTCTGATTGTCGCCGGAATTCTTTATGCCTATAAGTTCTTAGTCGAACTGATACACCTTGTGACTTCGGTCAACTCGATGAGTGAAGAAGTTCTGATGCTTGGAGTACTGACACTCGTTGATATAACGATGGTGGCGAACCTACTGGTCATGGTCATCATCGGCGGTTACGCAACTTTTGTCAGTCGTATCAATTTGCAAGGACACCCCGACAAGCCGGACTGGCTAGATAAGATCGATGCCGGAGCCCTCAAAGTAAAATTAGCAACAGCCCTGGTGGGTATATCGGGAATTCACTTGCTGAAGGCGTTCATCAACATCAAAGAAAAAACTAACGATCAAATCATGTGGCAAGTCATTATCCACGTCGTATTTCTTCTGAGTTCGATCATGCTGGCCTATACCGAGATTTTGATGGCGAAGAAGAAGTCAGTTTAGCTCTTCCCGCCTTTGGACCACTTCAATTTGAACACTTCGGACGGCCGAGCCCACTACCCACTCTCGACCGTCGCCAACTTGACCCGCTTATCTCACCGGGCGACGAACGACGCGGTCGAGGGTGACATTTGATTTCGAGACCCGAGATTCAATCTGCCGAATCGACGCGTACATCTGATCAAAAGAAGTGAGAATCGCAATTTTGTTCATCAACGAAACTTCCGAATAGTTCGAATCGATTTCAGAAAGCGCAGCTCGAATTTTTTCGTGATTGCGGTCGAAGAATCCACGGATGATCTCTTCTTTTTCAGCTTCCGGCTTCTTCAGATCGTTGATCTTATAAAGAAGGTCCCCATAATCTTCGCTAATGAATCGCAGCAGAGCCTGAGTCGCAACTAGTGCTCGAGATTCGGCTTCCGTATTGCGCTTCTCGTACAAACGATCCCAAGACGTCACGACGGACTGTTGAACGAGCACTCTGTCATCATTTTGAATAATCGAAAATTTGAAATCAGGGTGCTGAATCTGTTCACGTTTCTCGAGGTCGCCCAAAATGCTTCCGACATCGACATGAAATTCACATCGAACGAGTCGGTTGAGTTCGAGATCGCGAATGCTCGCCAGCGCCTGCTGCAAATCTCCTTTTGTTCCGATTTCCTGATTCAACTCAGAGGCTTTGACCATTTCGCCGCTTTGGCGCTGGCACTGCGTGAGTTTCGCCTTGAACGGGTATTCAACGCGACTTCTTCCACTCGCCGAAATGGCCGACGCAACGACGGGACCCTCGTAAGCAATTTTTCCCAGAATCGAATCAAGACCGCGCGACATCGAAACTAAACTTAAGGTCGTTCCTGTCTTAAACCAGTCGGGTTCGTTTTGCATGAAAACCTGTTCGATCGGAACTTTCGCGCGGCAACCCGTGTTAGAGCCCTCGTGAACGTTTTGAACTGTGATATCGGACCGCTTCACCAAGTAGCCAATTGCAAACAAAATGCGCGAGTCGGCAGTCACCGTTTGATAGCAGCCATTCGATGCGTTGAACCAATTGTAAGTCGTAATGTTAAGCCCGACTGAATGCGGTGTGAAGTAAACTTCTTCGATCAGGCGCTTCGCGACGACTTGGGTTTCGGCGCGAGCACCGTTTGGAATAAAAACGGAAGCAGCGATTTGGGCGACGACTAAAGACAAAAGTGATTTCATTTTACTTCTCCTCGGGCATCGCGGCGTTCGCGAGCGGGTTTTGCGTGACGATTTCGTAATGATATTTTCCTGATTCGGTATCGAGAGAGGTGCGGCACACGGCGCGGTAGTAACGAACCGAGTTTGCATCAAGCTTGTACGTGAGGCTTCGGCACGCATCTCGAGCAAGCGACCGCGTTGCGAATGGCCGTGAACCGAGTTCGTCACCAAAGTCTTCGCTCGACAGTAGCACCTGCCATGGAAGCTTACTTAATTGACCAAGACCGTAGACTCTTATCCCGAACGTCGCGGTTGTCGCGTAACCGGCATGTTCATGAAGTTGTGTGATTGTTCTCAAAACTTCGCGCCATTCGAGCGGTCGTTTACCGGTGCGCTCGACCCAGTGTTCGCGAGCCTGCGACTTACTCTGCGACTGTTCCCACTGGCGCCAAGATTTTTCGATGAAGACGCAGTAAACCCCAAAGTACTCGTGGGCAGCCTGTTCTTTGTAGCGACTGCAAATTTCGGTGGCATCGCGATGACTTAGCCCTTCGCGATTCTGGTCATCGTAGGCCTCATACAAAAGAGTCGGCACAACCTTGGCCGTCACTCTCTTTTGGGCAAGCAGACCAAGTCGATTTAACTGCCGCACTTGCGCAATAGCTTTGTGGTAACCTTCATCCAACGTGCCGACGAGTGGATAAAGCTCATGCATCACCATCTCGTACTTTCTGATGAGGCTCGCGGTTCTCCATTCGTTCGTTTCGAACTCGACCAAAACGAGATCCGGGTAGTTGATCGCGTGCTTGGGTTCTCCTCTCAAAACAAGGGTTTGTGACCGCGACTTGACCGTCGCATTGCCAAGTTGCCTTGCTAGCAAAGCGAGATCGATGGGAACGACCAAAGCCTCTTGCCGCCGAGCCTTCGTCAGCGCATCTTTCAGTTCATAAGCGAGTGCCGTGAATTGTAACTCGTGAAAGTTACCGCCATTTCCAACCCGGTCAGGTCGGCCTTGCGAGACATGCGGCACGACCATCGGAGTGGCCAAGCACGCGGCCAAAGCCACTTTAGTCCATAGACTAACAATCGTTTTCATTATTCTTTCCTTTTTTGATTACTTTTTTTGTTAATGGAATCAGCGCAAGCTGCAGCTGATAAATTTGATTTGGGTTTTTACTTGCGCCGAATCGCACTTCAAATTGATCAACCATCGAGCGCAAAAATTCTTTTGCCTCTGGCATCTCGGCATCGTTGAAGGCGAAAACAAATGCGCTGTGCTCGCGTTCGTTAACGCTAACATCGCGAACGCTTGTTTTGCAGTTTTCGAAAGACGATTCGTGAAATCTCTTGATCGCTTCGCTCGAGACATCGTTGGTCGTTCGAACAGGTTCTGGAGTCGCCTCGAATGTTTCACCAACTCTCTTTAACATTTTCAGTTCAAGCATCCGACGAATCGCCATCGCGACTTGTTTAGCTGAAACCGAGTAGCGAAGATGACGCCGAATCTCGTGCGGATCGCTGTCGAAGGATGGAAGCTTCGTGAGCTGACGAATGGCGTAACACCACCAGTCTGAAATAACCGAAAACTGAGCGTTCGTCAGAAGTTGAAATCGGCTCGCCGTGTGCCTGACAGAAAGTCTTTCGACAATCGCGCCGTGCAAGGGCGAGTCGGATTTTAGTTTCGAGAGCTGTACGAGATCCGAAAAATACGCGCGCTCGCGAGGATCAAACTTAAAGTAGTTGGCGAGATTTTCTTGTATGGCCGGGCCTGCGTTTCTTTGACCATTTAGAACCTTCAGCAACGAAGTGTTGTTTTTGAGCCCAAGGGTTCGGGCCCAAACCCCGTATGAGAAGGCCGCGTTCTGGCGCTTCTTATCTTCGAAGTGCGCGTTCAAGAACGCCCGGTAGTCTGTGTAATCCAGAATGCTTTTTTGCATGACGGCGTTATTCTCGAACCGCAGGCATAACGCAACTCGCAAACAGGCGGAATGGCAAATATCGGTGGCAATTCTGCCTGCGAACAAAAAATACAATTTGGAGAACAGCTCGCAACTTCAGAATTGAACTGGCCCTGCCCTCAACTCCAGTCGTGAACAAAGTAGCGCGAGTTAAGGTCGTGTTTCATTTCGACAAAATTACTTCGCACGGCTCGTGATGCAAAAGGCACCGAATTCAAACTGTCGAATAAGTAGCACCTTAAAATCGCTCGACGTCGTTTACGGTCCGTCGCCATCACCCGCCTGTTTCAAAACAAGCGCGATGGTCTTGAGATCAATATTAGCCCGTCTCATGAGCGACTGAGCTTTACCGAAGTTGTCCGAATCGATGGCCTCGAAAAACTCATCCACCTTTCCAATTTCGGCAAGCTTTTCAAGAACCAAAGTTCCTTCAAAATCGCTCTCATTCACGTTCAAATTCTCCAGATTCAAATTCTCAACATTCAAACTCTCAACCTACGGGCGAACAGATCTCGACAAGAAAGCCGTTGCAGTCTCGAACGTAGGATACAATTTGCCCCCACGACTTGGCCTGGGGCTGGCTCACGGCATTAGCACCTTCTCGAACGGCTTTACTGAAAGCAGCTTCAACATCACTGGTTATGAACCCGATCTCAAAAGCGAAGGGACTCTTCACAGTGCTCGACCTTTCGTAAGTAAATCCATGAGATTCAGCCGTGTCGTGATGAACGAATCCAATCTTAGTTTCGCCAGTCAGCATCTCGCCGTACTGTTTACTTTCATGCAGAAAACCTTTTTCCAGGCCGAAAGCAGCGGCGTAAAAGTCCATCGTCGTCTCGACATCATCAACATAAAACAGTGTGTAACCCAGCTTCACGAAAGCTCCTTTGACTGCATAGAACACGATGCCTGTGCGTTAGTTCAATTCAGTGTACGTCTTAAAATTATTGAGAATCGACTGCCATCCGTCTCTCTGCATGTCTTTGGGATTTTGCTTCTCAGCATCGAAATTTGTCGTCACTTTCGTACCCTTTCCATGAACTTCAAAGACGGTTGTAACTTTACGGCCATCCGGCATTGTGTACACAAGTCTTTTCTGCGGGATGACTTCATTGTAAATCGCCTCGAAGTCGAAGCCAAAGCTCTCGTCTTTTGCCTCCATTCTTGCAAAGTACTTTCCACCTTTTCTGAGATCGTTTGTGGCCTGAGGGCAATGCCACTCAGGACTCGCGAAGTTCCACTTCGTCATATGCTCAGTAGAGGTCCAATACATCCACACCTTCTCAAGTGTTGATAAAATGAAAGCTTCGATCTGGATGTTTGAATTCATATTTTTCCCTTTTTATTCGAGCTTACGATCACCTGGCACCCCGCCATCGCAAAGCGCTTCATATCGAAAGGCATTTTCATCGGCGCAGACTTCTCTAGCGCTTCCATCTCTTTCATCACTTTTCGATTCACCTGATTGCGATGGGCTTTAGACTTGTAAACGATGAATGCGAATACAGCCGTCTCACCTGATTTGAGACTGCACATCTTCTTGAAGCCCATTCCATGCTGTGAAAAATCATCCATGATACACTCGAAAAAGCTGAGTGCTCCATGCTTGAGCCATAACTTACAGCCCATGGCGGCCATCTGTTTGTACGATTTTAAATTTCTTTTTTTAATTGGAATTATAAATCCATCGACGTAGCTCGCCACGGGGCCTCCTTGTTACGAGTTCTTGTTAGCTGCAAATTCGGTAGTGTCTTGAACAAGTTTTTGATCTTCCATCATGTGCGTCCCAAGACTTTCTGCATCCAAATCGAACTCTAGTATTTATCCTTTACCTAACCGTACTCTTTGTATTTCGATAGCCAGTCTTTTCGCTTTTCAAGACAGGGTAGGTCCGTCGCTTTCGCATATTGAATTTTCACTCATCATCCCCGCCCCATAAAAAATCCCGAAGGTGCGCAGGAACTATTAAAACCGTAGAGCCTCGGTTCCTCATCGGCAACCGTCATTATTCGCGGGAGTTCGCTGTTAATGCGAGCCCCCGCTCTTTCCTTTCTAAAACTGAAAAAGGGACCGTCTCCGACCCGCTGCCCAAATATTCTTTAAGACGCGTTTCGAGTAGGTTGTTTTATGGTAGAGGTATTGGTCCTCAAGTAAAATCAAAAACTTAGTCGGCGCGGAACATCAAAGGTGCTTGGGACTTTTCGTCAATAAATCAATCGTGAAAACGGAACGAAGTATTCAGTTTCAACAACTCTTCGTCCAATTCGAAGAGCTGTGTTCAGTGACGACAGATTTTTGTCGTAGATAGTGCCCCATACGTATTTATATCTAGAAGACATCTCATTGAGAAAAAAGCCGTGAGCACTCGAAGCAATTTTTTTTCCTACCCATCTTTGAGATAGGTAGCTCTCGATCATGTAAATCGCAGGCAAACCATACAGGGGACTGTCGATTCCTGCAATTACGCCACTCAAACCGTGGGCATCTTTCAGAACTAACAAGGCTGAGGCATTTGCCGACTCTTCAAATTCATCGAGCTGACCGATTCGCACAAACCCTTTTAATTCCTCATTTTCCGAGAGTCGTTGCCGATATTCGCTTACGTACTGCTGATGCCATTCTAAATTCTGTGTGAAGGAAAGGGTGAGACCCGATGGGACTTTCAAAATTTCCTGCTTTTCAATTTTTCCAAAAACAGTATGAGACCACTTATCTAGATTTGAATGTGCAGCTGGCTGGTCTTTAAACTTTAAACCCTTTGGGCGAATCTCTTTAAATTCACTTTGCACGACTCCACAAACTTCACTCAATAACTCCGAAGACATCTCCATACCTAAATTGATCTCTACGAACGGGAAGTTGATATCCAAATTTTTAAATCTCGGACCTGCAATAAAGTCTTCACCACTTGCCAACATCAAAGTTCTCTCCGCGAGAGCGGACGAATCACAATTTAAAGACAAACCTTTTTTTCGTAAGTTGCAGACCTCGGGACTTGCAAGCCCAGCGAGTTCATCGAAATAAACAAAGACCGACTTTTCAAAGTCAGGATTCTGAACAACTTCTTGCGGAAGGTAGCTTTTGACATAATCTGAATAACGTTTTTTAAAACGCTCAGTAATCTTCAACTTGACCTCGCTAGTTTGGTGACTGATTTCACGAACTCTGACCTCAGCCACGCGATAGAACTACCACATGGGGCTTGCGAGTGCACCGGCCCCTTCTGTTTCGGGACCGGTGGCATTTATGGAATCGCGATCATGTCCTTAAGGCGAGATATAAGATCAGCTGAGTTTAATGCGACCTTCTCATCTCGTTTTTCAAGCACCAACCGACCCGAATCAAGCTCTTTCGGGCCAACGATGATCTTGGCAAATGGCCGTAGCTTATGCGCAAACAAAATCCGCTTCGACAAACTACCAGCGTTTTGGTCAACGACTGACCTAATGTTGTTAGCTGCTAGCTCGGCAGATAATTGCATTGCGTAAGCTTGTTGTTCTTCGTCGACCGGTAAAAGGTAAATCTGCACTGGGCTCAACCAACCCGGCAACTGACCGTCAAAATACTCAAGCAGCAAAGCCACAAATCTTTCATGGCTGCCCAACGGGGCTCGATGAATGACCCACGGCTGTCGCTTCTGACCAGAGCTTGCCACATAACTGAGGTCGAATTTTCCACTGGAGTTAAAATCGAGCTGAATACTCGCGATCGATTCTTCATCTTCTGCACCCATCTTCATCTGGACATCTATTTTGGGCCCATAAAAAGCAGCTTCGCCAATCGCTTCAAAGAACGGAAGCCCCTTCTTGATCAGACACGCCCTCAGTATCTCTTCACATTGAATCCAAAGATTAGACGGGCCATCAAAATCAATCTTTCTGTTTGGATCGTGCAATGAGAGTCGGTAGCGGTAGCCTTTAAGACCCAAAACCGAATAACAATGTTCATGGAGTTCAAGAACGCTACTAATTTCTGCCTCGGCATCATTTGGATCTATGTAAATGTGCCCATCATTCTGACAGAGACCCCGAACCCGACTTAGCCCTTTCAGCGATCCGCTATTTTCGTAACGATAAACTTGTCCGTACTCTGCAATTCTCAGAGGCAAATGCCGATAGCTGCGAGGGCTGCATGAGAATACTTTGTGGTGATGGGGACAATTCATCGGCTTGAGATAGTAATTACTATTGTCTTCCGGCCATTTCATCGGAGGATACATGCTTTCATTAAATGCTCTGAGATGTCCTGACTGCTGATAAAGTTCTCCTCTAGCCAAATGAGGAGTAACGACCCGGTGATAGCCAGCTTTCTTCTCAAGACTCTTTACAAAGTTTTCTAGTTCATCGCGTAACGCAACGCCGTTTGGCAGCCATACCGGCAATCCTGCACCTATTTGATCGTCAAAGAAAAAAATCTCCATCTCATCGGCTAATTGCCGATGATCGTATTTGTAAGACACAAAAATCTCCCTCAAATTTCTGAGACGCACAAAATGCGGCCAGAAAAAGTGTTTAAGTTATAGCTTCAAATTGTTGTTGGTGCCCCGGATGGGACAAAGAACGCTGGATTACCCCTGAGGGGTGGTCGTGGTGAACTTAAAATAAAAAATGGCGCGCAGAGATTCCATTGTTAACAGATTATCGGCATCCAAATAAAAAACCAAAATAGAAATTTTGATAACCGCCAGAAGATATACAAATGACCAGACCGATTGAAGGGGATCAGTCGAGTTCCATCCGTTGGTAAAAATCCGAACTTTCTCCTACCGGCTTGAAGCCCAACTTAGAAAAGGAAGAGAATCGACCAGAAAACTCGGCCTCATTTACCGGGAAGCGTTTTCTATTTTCGCTAGGTATGGGGAACGCTGAGATTAAAATAGCTCCGTTTGATTTTGCAAAATCGATAGCCGCACGGATCAATTCGGTTGAGACCCCTTGCCCCCTAAAACCGTCGCGGACAAATATACAATGAATTGACCACTCGTTTGGCTTGCCAGACGGCTGACAGTCGTGGCCGACTAAATCACACATAGGATCAATCGAAATCCATCCGACACATTTCTGATTTTGATAGGCAAGCAGACCACCGACTTTTTTCTCTGCCGTCAGTTGTTGCATTTTTAACTGAGCCGCAGCACCAGTCGGACAACCGGCAGGTTCGCGATGATTCAAACACCAACATTCTGAGCACTGGGCATCAGTCTGCATCAATGAAACGAAGTCGTTCCACGTATCTGAAGTCATTCTCTTGAACACGATCACAGAAACTTTCCCATCGCCAAGCAATCAAAATACTGCCCGTCGAGTTTGCGGTACTTTTTTATAAGGCCTTCTTGTTCGAAGCCGAACTTCTTCGCATGTTTTAAGACGGCATCGAGCAGCTGCGATCCAATTCCCTGACCCCGGTAGTCTGGCAAACAGCCCATTCCCAATCCTCCCCGATGAGCTTGTCGTGGATTTCCCTCTGGAAAAACATCACACCAACCGACGACCTTCTCGCCGTCGACTGCGTAATAAACCGGCCCGTTTTTAGAAATCAGATCACTTTGAAATTGGGCGACTTTTTCCAATGGCGGCGGCTCGATCATCTCGATGTAAATGCGTTCATTCGCCACAGCTGCCAGGGCTTCGTGAAAGCTCTTGAAGTAAGATTCGCTCGGGTAAATGATTTTTATACTCATAACTTCAATCAGCTCTCCACTCCGTTTGCATAGCCCATTTTCTAGCCTCGACCATAATTAGGTCACAGACAGGATCCTTGATTTCCGAATATGCAATCGAGTCATTCATTTGAAACCGAACAAGCTCCTCTTTTAGCTTTTGGTAGGCCTTTGCTGACTCGGGGTGCTGACGAAGATAGTCCCGGAACAATAGGGCGTATCTGTGATTGGCGTGGTTTCGAACACGGAAATGAATGTTCGATCGAAATCCTAGCTCCGTGTCTGTGACGCTCATGTAGAGCTTTTTCCATTGATCTCGCTCCTGACTATCGAATGGAGGAAGGTGATCCTCATTCCAGCTCGAGGAAGGAAATCCACCTTGGTTCAGCGCGTGGTCTAACTTCGATTTAAATTCTTCACTTAGTATTTCAACCGTGACTTGAATGTCGATTCGCTTCTTTGACGAAAGATTCGGAACAGACGTTGACCCAATATGATCGATGGAAGTCACCAGGCCATGAAGGCAACGACTTAACTTCACCGACATAAGTTCGAACTGCATAGGCCAACTCGCATCGTACGGGACGATTTCAACTTTCGAGGTATGGTTCATTGCAACACTCCCTAGCCACCGAGAAACTGATTTAAGTCTCGATAAAATGTCGTCGGATGCTCGAGCCAAGGTATATGCCCGCACCTTTCAAAAACCGTTAATTGAATTCGAGACGATAAAGCGGTGAGTCTTTGAAATTGCGCTAAGGGAACCGAATCATTGGCCCCATAGCATATCCAAACTTTCGATTTCAATGAAGCGACACTCTCCCAATCGAACCAGGTTTCCGCAGATTCCCAAACAAGTTTATTAACGACTCGGTCTGGTGGCGGATCTTGATTATACTCTGCTAGAAACTGTGCCCTGAGACTTGGATTGAAAATCCATGCCTTAACTCGAAGACTCATGAGTTTCTCGTCAGCCGCCAGCACTGTAATTTGATCGTCTCGATCACGAGCCGAATTCCTCTCGGTTCGTAATTCCCTCCAACGTCGTTGTTCTTGCGGTGTGAGGACAGAAAGAAGATGGTCGCCCGTCGTTTGAGCGGCCTCTTTATCCAATGGTCCCATACTAATGAGTGCAGCTCGAGAAAAGCGTTCGGGATGTCTAATGCTAGCAAACAAACCATACATTGCTCCCCATGAATGCCCAACGAGAGACACCGGCTCCTTACTGAAGTGATCATGAACGGCCTCAAGGTCTTGTAGTAGTCGGTCGACCTGAAAGTTCTCTGCTTTTCTCTCGAAGCCGATCGATCCACCAGTTCCACGCTGATCGAAGAAAACACATCGGTGGTTCTTAAATAACGGTTCCGCCATTCGCCGCATGTAGTGATGCGTGTCGCCTGGTCCGCCATGAAGAAAAATAACAACCGGTCCCTCGCCCACCACATAGTTTGCGAGGTGCCCGCCGGGAACAGCGATTCGAATCTCTTCGAGACTTTTCACAGGTGAACTCGCTTCTAAACCATTGATCCCTCGTCGCGCCAGGGAACCTGGCTTTCGCTTCCCCCCAAGGGGGAGAATCAATGTTTTTAATTACTTAGAACCTTTTCCTGGTTCGAAATTGGTGGAGGCGGAGGGAGTCGAACCCTCGTCCGCAAGCGATCAGTACCAAGGCGACTACATGCTTAGTCGATATTTTTAGGGCAATACATGAGCGTCTACCGACAAACTCACGCGTATTCCTCCCCCAGCATTTTTAATCCCAACCGCCTGGAGAAAACACGGTTGGGACGAGATCGCTATTGTTACACGAGATTCAGGACCGCAATCGCTTCCCGGTCTCATGCGCTGTCAATTAAGCAGCGAGTGCGTAGTTGGCTTCGCCAATTACTTGTTTGCCCGTTTTTACGAGGACCTCGGGCGCCCCGGCATGCTCCTTGGCCGTCAGCGCCCACGTCGAAACCGGGACGCCCCCACACAGAAGACGGCCTGACTATATCATGCCGGGCCGCTCTTGTATCTAGAATTAACAGTAACGAAATCGCGCCTCACGATTAAGCGAGATCATACCGGTCCGCGTTCATCACCTTGGTCCACGCAGCAATAAAGTCGTTCACGAACTTGTCACCCGCATCGTCGGCCGCATAGACCTCGGCGATCGCGCGCAGTTCAGAGCTTGATCCAAACAGCAAATCAACCCGTGTGCCCGACCATTTCTCTTCGCCCGTTTTGCGATCGAGGCCGACATATTCGCCAGCGACCTTAGAGGGCTTCCACTCGGTGCCCATGTCCAGAAGCTTGACGAAAAAGTTGTTCGTCAAAGTCGCGGCCTTTGAGTCAAAGTTTCCGTGCTTCACTTTGCGATGGTTGGTGTTGAGGGCGCGCATTCCGCCAATCAACACCGTCATCTCGGGCGCCGTCAGACCCATCAGTTGAGCGCGGTCGATCAAAAGTTCAGCCGCGTGTTCGCCCGCACCGGCCTGCGCGTAATTGCGAAAGCCATCGGCCGCGGGCTCAAGCGCCGCGAACGACTCGATGTCGGTTTGTTCTTGAGACGCGTCGACGCGACCCGGAGTAAATGGAACTTTTATTTTGCGACCACCTTTTTTCGACGCCTCTTCGATCGCAACCGAACCACCAAGCACGATGAGGTCGGCGATCGAAACTTTCTTTTTCCCGCGGTTGAAGTCGGCTTGCACCGCTTCCAGTTTCGAAAGAACTTTTGCAAGTTCAGATGGTTCGTTCACGGCCCAATCTTTTTGCGGCGCTAACCGAATGCGCGCGCCGTTCGCACCACCACGCATGTCGGATTGACGAAACGTCGAAGCCGAGGCCCACGCCGTCGTCGCAAGTTGAGAAATCGAAAGGCCCGACTTCAAGATTTTTTTCTTCAATGCCACAATGTCGGCGGCGCCTAGCGCCGGACCTCTCTGGCGAGGCAGAGGGTCTTGCCAAATCAGTTCTTCGCGCGGAATTTCGGGGCCGAGGTAACGAATCGAAGGGCCCATGTCTCGGTGGGTGAGTTTAAACCAAGCGCGCGCGAAAACATCCGCGAACGCCTTTGGATCTTTGTGAAATCGCTTCGAGATCACTTCGTACTTTTTGTCGAACTTGAGCGCAAGATCAGCGGTCGTCATCATCGGCCGATGCTTTTTTCCGGTGACGTGAGCGTCGGGAATCAGATCTTTTTCTTCACAGTTTTTTGCGGCCCATTGATGTGCACCAGCCGGGCTTTTCACAAGTTCCCAGTCGTACTTGAACATCATGTCGAAGTAACCGTTATCCCACTTTGTCGGATTCGGCTTCCACGCGCCCTCAATGCCACTCGTCGTGGTGTGAGCTCCTTTGCCCGATTCGAAATTGTTGATCCAACCGAAGCCCATATGATGCAGGTCCGAGCCCTCGGGTTCAGCGCCCACGTGTTTCGGATCACCGGCCCCATGCGCTTTGCCGAACGTGTGCCCACCCGCAACTAACGCGACTGTCTCTTCGTCGTTCATCGCCATGCGAGCGAACGTTTCGCGGATGTCGCGAGCCGACGCGACCGGATCAGGTTTTCCGTTCGGCCCTTCTGGATTGACATAGATCAATCCCATTTGGACGGCGGCAAGTGGGTTATCGAGTTCGCGGTCGCCCTTGTAGCGTTTGTCGCCCAGCCACTCGGTTTCTGAGCCCCAAAAAATATCTTCGCCGGGTTCCCATGTGTCAGCGCGGCCACCGGCAAAACCGAAAGTTTTAAATCCCATCGATTCAAGCGCAACGTTGCCTGCCAAAATCATGAGGTCGGCCCACGAAATCTGGCGCCCATATTTTTTCTTGATCGGCCAAAGCAGTCGGCGCGCTTTATCTAAATTTCCGTTGTCGGGCCAACTGTTGAGCGGCGCAAATCTTTGTCCGCCCGAGCGCGATCCGCCTCGGCCATCGAAGGTTCGGTAAGTCCCCGCGCTATGCCACGCCATGCGAATGAAGAGTCCGCCGTAGTGGCCCCAGTCGGCCGGCCACCACGGCTGCGAATCTGTCATGAGTCGATTCAGATCTCGCTTCAGAGCCTTGTAATCGAGCTTCTTAAATTCTTTGGCGTAGTCGAACTTCTCGTCCATCGGATTCGACTTCGACGAGTGTTGACGAAGGATTCGCAGGTTTAGCTGCTTCGGCCACCAGCCGCGGTTCGACGGCGAACTGTTTAGCGTGTTTTGCACACGGCCCGCAGAAAATGGACATTTCGGCTTCTCGGTTTCCATTTGATTCCCCCACCAAACTTAGTCGCTTCAAGCTAGGTGAGTTCAATTTCGCCGTACAACGAAATTTTCAATTCGGGCGAATGGTTTCGTCAAAGAAACGGCCCATCTTTTCGCAGACCTGCAGAATCCGGGTTTCTGGATCTTTGTTCGATGAACTCGGATTGTTTTCAATTTTATCGCCGCAACTTAGGTCAAGGCAGAGCATCATACCGACAGTTCGTTTCGCACTGACCATCGCTGTCAAAAGACCAATTTGATTCGAAGATCCGTACGCATGACACCAATCGCAAATACTGCCGCTCGCGGCCTCCGAACTTGACCCACGATTGCGGAAAACAAGTCCCATCGGGTTCTCCCATCCCGGTTTTTTCAGCAGCAGGTACCGGTAAGCTCCAGAAGGGTCGCCCCAGGTAAAGTAATATTGGACGCGCATCGGCAAATCTAGATCGCGCCGAACAATCACACGCGCGCGATCGCGAAGTCGAAAGAAGCTCGTCAATTCAGTTTCGGATTCGATTTCAAACGAATAATCGTGCGGATAAAAGGTCGCAGTTAAGCTTGGCATCTTTTGAAAATTAGCCGAGTCCGTGAACTGTCGACAAGAGCGTTTCACGGTGGGCGCTTAATGTCTGAGCAAAGTTTTCGAAACGAGAGTCTAACGTTGATTTGGAGACGTTCTGCCTCCAGTTAGCTTGGTACGGGCTTTGCCTCGTATTTTCTCCCAATCGAAAAACCGGCGCAGGATGCACCACCAAACGAAAGGTCTCTCTCAAATGACATCTTCGAAATATTTTAAAGTTTTTGCGGTCCAGGCGGCTGTTTTGCTCGGCGGCCTGCTTGCGGCGTCGACATCTACTGCTCAAGGGGCTGGCGGCGGGCGTCCCGCGTTTGGCGGCGGCGGCGAGTGGAGCTTCTGTGTCAGAGAAAATCAAGTTTGCAACGTTGGCGGGGTTAACGACGTCGCTTACGGTTCGGGTAGCCAGTGGACATACCAACAACGCGTTCGCGGCCCGTTCAATTGCAACAACGCTTCGTTCGGCGATCCGACTTTCGGCAGACCTAAAGAGTGCTGGGTGAAACCAGCTCGCCCAGGTGGACCAGGAGGACCAGGTGGACCTGGCGGCGATCGTCGCGACGTTATCCGAATTCAGTCGGCGACTTACGGTGCAAACGCTCGCGCGGGAATTAACAACGCGTTCGCAGACATTGCGCAGCAGTGCAACGCTCTTCGCGAGTGCAGCTACGTCGTTTCGCGACGCCGTCTTGGCGATCCAGCTCCGGGCGTTCGCAAAAACTTTGTTGTCGAGTATTCGTGTGGCCGAGTACCGCAACCGCGAGTTTTCCTGAGAGCAGAAGCGGAAGGCCAAGTCGCATACCTCAGCTGCCGATAGAAGCTGTTGGTTCGAGATTACAAGACGAAACGGGGCAGGAACGTCGAGGACAGACCCCGTACGACGCGATAAAATGTGACGCTGGCTGGTGCCAGCGGATTTTAGACTAAACGCCGGGTCAGCCGGCGTCTGTTGAACTAAACGCCGGGTCAGCCGGCGTCTGTTGAACTAAACGCCGGGTCAGCCGGCGTTTTTTTTGACCGTCGTCTCAGAATTATCTGCTTTTGTAACAACTTGTTTTTGTAACAACTTGTTGAGAAGAGGCTGGACTCACCCAGACCGCTGCTTTTTCAGCTCGTTCTTCGTTATACTCTTAGACATGAATCGACTGCATCACGCGTTCGGCTTTCTCGATTGCATAATAGTTGTTTGCTTATTTTCTTGTACACTCGGCGCATCGATCGGTGCAGCAGCGCCGATAACATGGACTGAAGCCGTGGCGCGCACTGAGCGCGAAAATCCTGAAATTTCGGCGGCGCTCGAAAGTCTTCGGGCGGCCGAAGCAGCAGCCGCAAGCTCTTATTCTGGCCTCCTGCCAAGTGTGCGCGCCACTGTCGGAATCGAGAACACCGAACGTTCAGGCAATGGATTTGTCGCCACAACAACCGGCACGGGCTGGACCGCCGGTTTTAACGGAAACTGGAATTTGTTTGCAGGTTTTGCAGATCGCGGCCGCATCGCACAGGCCGAGGCAAATCGTCGATCGGCCGAGGCCGCGTTAAAAATGACTCGAGCGAAAGTGTCGAACGATTTGAGATCGGCCTTTGAGGCCGTCGCCTACGCCCGAGACTACGCCAAATTGACGACCCAAATTTTGAAACGTCGCGAAGAAAACCTGCGATTGGTACAGTTGCGATTTGAAAGCGGTCGCGAGAATAAAGGCTCGGTACTTTTGAGCGAGGCCTACCTCGAGCAAGCTCGTTACGACGACTTGCAGGCCAGAAACGCCGGGCGAACCTCGGCTGCGAGCTTAGCAAAGATTCTTGCAATCGACGATTTCAACGATATCGAGGATGGTTTGAGCGAACTCAGAGTGGCCGGAAATGCTCCAATCAGCGAGCCCACCGGGACTCCTGATTTTGCAAGGCTCGTCGTCGAAACGCCAGACTCGGTTCAGGCGATCGAACAGGCGAAGGCTTTAAAAGAAGCGAGCGAAATCGCAAAGGCCTCGTTCTATCCGTCGCTCGATTTAACGGCCTCGCTTGGAAAACGCGGCGAAGATTTTTTTCCTGACGACAATACAACGAAGACAATTGGATTAAGTTTGAGCGTTCCGATTTTCTCGGGCGGTCGCAACTACAACTCTTATCGAAGTGCTGTCGCAAACGCGGCGGCCAGTGACTTCACACGAGACAATCTTCTGCGCGAGCTGCGCCGTCGACTTGAAATCTCTTGGGCAGGTTACCTCGAATCTGTCGCGAAGCTGCGGGCCGACGAAAGTTTTCGAAAGGCTGCAATTGCGCGATCAGAAATCGGACGTACGAAATATAACAATGGGCTACTGACCTTCGACGATTGGGACATCATTGAAAATGATCTCATCAACCGGGAAAAGGCTGTTCTACAAACCCGCCGTGATCGCGCGACAGCCGAAGGCGCGTGGGAACAAGCTCGGGGCAAGGGAGTCTGGCAATGAATTCCGAAAAACAAAGAACAGTCGAGAAGTCGAAGGCTAGAATCTACGTGGCTGCGACTGTGATTTTATGCCTATCGGTGGCCAGTTTTTTTTATTTTCGGGCACGCAGCGCAGATGAAGCAGCAAAAGCAAATGTATTTCGAGACTCGAAAATTGGGCGCGGTGACATTTCGATCACGATTCGGTCGACGGGTTCGGTTGCTCCAGAGAATCGGCTCGAAATCAAGCCGCCGATCGCCGGTCGAGTTGAAACGGTTCTCGTGCGCGAAGGCGAACGTGTTCGCAAAAGCCAAATTCTTGCTTGGATGAGTTCGACCGAACGAGCCGCCGTGCTCGACGCTGCGAGATCGAAAGGCACTGAAGAAGTTGCCCGCTGGGAAGAACTCTACCGTGCGACGCCGGTACTGTCGCCAATCAATGGTACCGTGATTCTTCGAAGTGTCGAGCCGGGCCAAACGTTCTCTTCGACTGATTCAATCTTGGTTTTAAGTGATCGGCTCACCATCAAAGCGCAGGTCGATGAAACCGATCTTGCCCAAGTAAAGAAGGGGCTGAAAGCCAGCGTCACGCTGGATGCCTACCCCAGAGATCCAATTCCGGCGACCGTTTCAAGAATCGCTTTCGAGGCGACAACTGTCAGCAACGTGACGATGTATGTTGTGTTTGTTACGCCCGATCTCGCTTCCGAAACAATGCGAAGTGGAATGACCGCTACCGTTAACTTCGATGTGGCTTCTAAGCGTGACGTCGTTGTTGTACCAAACGACGCTTTGAAGGTCGAATCGGACGGCAGCAGTTCGGTACTGCTGCTCGCCAATGGAGAACGCACCAAGGTACCGGTTACCGTTGGCCTTACGGATGGGAAATACACTGAAGTCTTAAGTGGCCTAAAAGAGGGCGACGTTGTTTCGGCTCGCATGATCGGCGAGGCATCGCTCGAAAGAGCTAATAATCCGTTTATGCCATCACGGCCGCGGGCGCCGCGAAGTAGCGGTGGCGGTAGCGGCGGAAGGTCAGGCGGATAAAATACAGTGATCGAAATCCAGAATCTTTCGAAAGTTTACAGAATGGGTGAACACGAGGTGCATGCACTTCGTGGCGTCACGCTTTCGATCGAGCCAGGCGACTTCGTTGCGATTATGGGTCCATCAGGCAGCGGAAAATCGACGCTGATGCAAATTCTTGGTTTGCTCGATACGCCGACAAGTGGATCTTACAAGATTCTCGGCCGTGAAGCTGCCGGCCTCGACGATGACGAGCTGGCCGTCCTTCGACGTGAGACCGTCGGTTTCATTTTCCAGCAGTTTCATTTGCTGGCACGAATGAGTGCAGAAGAAAATGTCATGCTGCCTCTTTTCTACAGTGGTCGGTCCGCGTCTGAGCCCAACCGCGCAGCGCACTTACTTGACCAAGTAGGGCTGGCCAGTCGCAAAGGTCATCGACCCAACGAAATGTCAGGCGGTCAGCAGCAAAGAACTGCGATCGCACGCGCGTTGGTAAATGACCCCTCAATCGTATTTGCTGATGAGCCGACCGGAAATCTCGATTCGCAGTCCGAAATTGAAATCATGGCGATTTTGCGCGACCTCAACGAGCGAGGCATCACGGTTGTCATCGTGACCCACGAAGAAGAGATTGGCCGACAGGCAAAACGTTTGATTCGCATGCGCGATGGAGTCATTCAATCAGACGAGCGGCTCGAAAGTGTCAACGGTCAGCGAGAGATTGAACCAGACAGTACGATTGACGGTGGCAACCGTGGCGCCGACCGCGTCAGACCTGGCTTAAACGAGAGCAGCAGGGCTTCGTCAGGCACGCCAATATGGATGCACTTTCAACAAGGCTTTCGTACGTTGTGGGCGAACAAGATTCGAACAGCACTCTCGGTGTTGGGAATTCTGATCGGAGTTGCGGCCGTTGTTGCGATGCTTGCACTTGGTCGAGGAGCGCAGGCCGCAATTGAAAGTCAGCTTTCATCGCTTGGATCGAATCTTCTTGTTCTGCGAGCCGGCGCATCGCGAATGGGAGGCGTCGCACAAGAAGCCGGTTCGACGGCTAAACTTTTACCTGAGGATGCCGACGCAGTTTTAGCCGAAATCGACGGCGTCAGAATGGTCGCTCCAAGCGTCAACGGCCGAGTTCAAACTGACTTCGGCAACAAGAATTGGAATACCCAGGTTACGGCAACTACGACGGCTTTTGAAGCGATGAAGAATTCGACGCCGATCATTGGACGGTTCTTCACAGACGAAGAAAATCTGAAGCGCGCGCGAGTCGCCGTGATCGGTGCGACCGTAGTGCGCGAACTTTTCGGTACCGCAAACCCGATCGGCGAAATGATTCGAGTGAACAGAATCAGCTTTCAAATCATTGGTGTGTTGCCAGAAAAAGGCGCTTCAGGCTGGCGAGATCAAGACGACGTCATTATCGTACCGCTCTTCACTGGTATGTATCGGTTGCTGGGAAAAACGTACGTCGAGTCGATCGACATTGAAATGAAACCGGGGCTCGATTCGAAACCTATCGAGGCCAGTGTCATTGAACTCATGAACCTTCGCCACAACATTCGCGAAGAAAAAACGGACGGTGCTTTCTCGATTCGCAACATGGCTGACCTGCAAGCGGCGCTCTCGCAGAGCAGCCGAACGATGTCGATGCTTCTCGCCGCCATCGCTGGAATCTCTCTTCTTGTCGGTGGAATCGGGATCATGAACATTATGCTGGTCTCGGTCACCGAAAGAACGCGCGAGATTGGATTACGAAAAGCCGTCGGTGCACAGAGCCGCGATATCTTGCTTCAGTTTTTGACCGAATCTTTAGTGGTCAGTGCGATCGGCGGGAGTGCCGGTATCGTGATCGGAGTTTCCGCTGTTCTCATTTTAAAGTCAGTCACAGGATGGACGATGGAAATTACGGCCTCTTCGATCTTAATGTCGTTTTCGTTTTCGGCGACAATCGGACTCGTGTTTGGTCTTTATCCCGCCCGCAAGGCATCGTTCTTGAACCCGATCGTTGCCCTTCGACACGACTAGATGGTACGCGTGACCTATGAGTGCGATCGCCAACCGGTTACGAAAAACCTGGGACAAACTTAAACCCTGGGCGACGAAGCTCGATATCGAAGCCTTTCGGCTCTACGATCGCGATATTCCCGAATACCCTTTCATCATCGAAATTTTTGGAACAAGCGCAGTTCTTTGGGACCGGCGCGATGACGAAATAGATCGCAGCAAAGAACAAAACTTCGTCGATACAATCGCTGGGCTAGCCGGGTTAGGAATCGCGCGCGAGAACATCGTGATAAAACGGCGACAAAGACAACAACCACGCGCATCCGAAAATGCGTTGCTTGCCCCGCGGGCGCTATCGCCGATCACGCCATTGCCAACCACGCGATTGACTCGTCCAACTCCAAGCGGCGCGCCTTCTTCAATCATTCCAAATGAGAGCCCGAACGAAAACGGAAACGAAAGCGATCTCGGTGACGAAGACGTGTTCGACGATCGCGGCGGTGACTTTGAACGCGAACCCGATCATGGGTTTGCGGCCGACTCCGGCGAGGCGAGCGATTCCCCACCCTCATTGCTCGAGGTTGGCCGTGCAAAGCGAGATGTTCGACTTCGTGGTCGGCAGCACAATCGGCTGTCGCGCAATTCTCCTGAACTGACAGTGCGCGAGGGTGCGCACAAATTTCTCGTAAATCTTCACGACTACCTCGACACCGGCCTTTTTCTTGATCACCGCCTCACTCGAAAACTCGTGGCCGATCACGTTCAAAAGCGAACTGCGGGTCACTTGAAGACTCGGTTTTTAAATCTGTTCTGCTACACAGGAAGCTTCTCGGTCTACGCGGCCCGTGCCGGCGCAACTGTCACCAGCGTCGACATGTCGGGCAATTATCTCGCCTGGGCCGAGCGCAACTTTATCGCAAACGGACTTATGACCTCGAATCAC
This sequence comes from Pseudobdellovibrionaceae bacterium, assembly GCA_022843085.1. Taxonomy (GTDB): domain Bacteria; phylum Bdellovibrionota; class Bdellovibrionia; order Bdellovibrionales; family JAMPXM01. The sequence continues at coordinate 411 of JALHOI010000005.1, read as the reverse complement.
CGTTTCATCAACCACGACGTCTTAAGCTGGACAAAAAACGGGAACGCGCGCGACACGGGCCCCTACGAGTTCATTTTCTGCGACCCACCGACTTTTTCGAATTCGAAAAAAATGGAAGGCACTTGGGAGGTCCAACGCGATCACGCGTGGCTCATCCAGCAGTGCCTCGACGCGCTAACCCCCGACGGAGTCATGATTTTTAGTGCGAACCGCCGCGATTTTAAACTCGACGAAGTTTTCGACGATCTCGACGATTTCAAGGTGCGCGAGCTCACCCGCGATACTCTCCCAAAGGACTTCCACGACGCAAAAGCGCGTCGTGTGTTTCTCTTTTCTTAGCTTCTTAGCTATTCGTGATAGTCGAGATCTTTGTGAAAAGACTCAGACAGCGCATACAGCCCCAAAAGGGTT
>JALHOI010000004.1:3672-27257 GCA_022843085.1 Pseudobdellovibrionaceae bacterium | reverse complement strand
AGACACCCGCCGTCAACCTCAGCGTGCAGCAAGCGCTCTTCCGCTTTTTTGCCCGCACCGGTTGTCCCCGACTTCGCGTCGACCGACACTGTGTCGAGCCGGATAAGATCAGCTTTGTAAAGAGGGATCATCGCGAGCGCGGTCGCCGAAGCATAGCAGCCGGGGTTCGCGATCAGGCCCGATGACGGCGCGCTGGTCACAAGGTTCGCGAACGGCACGAGACCGTAATCAGCCTCTTGCACAAGACCGAGCTCGGTGTGATTTAAGCCATACCACTTGCTGTAGAGCGCCTTAGAATCCGCTTCGCTCGAACCCTTCAGACGAAAAGCGCCAGACAAGTCGACAACGCGAACTCCTTTTTTAAGAATCTTCGGTGCCCACTGAAGCGAAACGTCCGCCGGCGTCGCGAGAAACACCGTATCAAATGACGGTTTTGCCGATTCGATGTCAGCTTCGAACGCGTCCATGCCCGAACCGGGCGGCACGCCGCCCAAACCTGCAGGCACCACACCTGCCGAGATACCTGCCGAGGTGCGAAAACCACCGTGCTTTGAGGAAACTTCTGGCAAAAGTTCGTGCGATGCGAAAGCTTGAGTCGCAAACAGACCCTTAAGCTTGGCCTGGGGGTGCGTCAGCAAAAGACGAGCAAGCTCGGCGCCCGAGTAGCCTCGTGCTCCGAGTACGGCCACATTTTGTACCGCCACATTCTGTGTGCCCGAAACCGCTTCTTTCACCGAAGTCTCCTGCTTGTTGGCTGCTCGCCTGCTTCTCGCTTAGGCATCTTTATGCGTCTTGATGCATATTTATCCTTGAAAGTCTGCATTTGTCAATATATAATCGTGTTTTAATGCATAATTAGGCATCGCCGCTGCGGGCATGCAGAAGAATAACAGGAGCTGCATATGACAGTCGCAAATCAGGTCGGAGCTAAGAAGTCGGGAAACGGAAAAGTTGTCCTCGTCTACTCGGGTGGACTCGACACATCGATCTGCATCCCGATGATGAAAGAAGAGTACGGCTACGATGAAATCATCACGGTGACCGTCGACGTCGGGCAGCCTCAAGCCGATATTGATCAGGCCGAAGAAAAAGCCAAAATTATGAAAACCACCCACTTCACGGTCGACGCCAAAGAAGAGTTCGCGCGCGATTTCTGCTTTCAATCGTTGAAAGCGAATGGCGAATATCAGGGCTATCCGATGAGCACGTCGATCGCGCGACCGATCATCGCCAAAAAAGCCGTCGAAGTGGCACAGAAGCTCGGCGCTAAAGCTTTTGCTCACGGCTGCACGGGCAAAGGCAACGATCAGTACCGAATTGAATACACCATTCGCGCCATGATGCCCGACGCAATTATCCATGCACCCATCCGAGAAAAAAACCTGACTCGGTCGTGGGAAATTGAGTACGCCCAGAAGCACGGTGTTCCGATTCAGCAAAGCTTAAATAAAATCTGGTCGATCGATGAAAATCTTTGGGGTCGTTCGGTTGAGGGCGGTCGTCTTGAAGAACCTAACTTTGCTCCGCCCGAAGAAATCTTCGTCTGGACAAAATCGGCCGAGAACGCGTCGAACACGCGTGCGACTTTGACAGTCACGTTCGAAAAAGGCGTTCCGGTTGCGCTCAATGGCGAAAAAATGGGCCCGTCGAAACTCGTGATCGCGCTGAATAAGATAGCCGGCGACCACGGTATCGGTCGCATCGATGTCATGGAAGATCGAATGATGGGACTTAAAGTTCGCGAGAACTACGAGTGCCCAGCATCGACGATTCTCTTGAAAGCTCACGGTGCTCTTGAAGCTCTGGTTCTGACGCGCGACGAACTTCGATTTAAGAAAAGCGTCGACCAAGAGTGGTCGAAGCTGGCTTACGAAGGCTTGTGGTGGGACCCGTTCAAAGACGACCTCGAATCTTTCATCAATAAAACGCAAGAGCGCGTCACAGGTGACGTACGCCTCTCTCTGTTTAAAGGTTTGCCGACCGTCACCGGTCGCGAAAGCAAATGGGCTCTTTATTCGGAAGATCTCGCCTCATTCGATACGACCACCTTCGACCAGCGCGAAAGCACGGGTTCGGTGAAAATGTTCGGGCTGCAGGCCCGGATGTTCCTCGCTCTCAAGGAAAACGATGTCGAAAGAAGTTGAAAATGTAAAAGCCGGCGGGAACAGCGCGGGCTACGACAAAAAGCTCTGGGGCGGTCGGTTCGCGACCGGCCCTAGCCATGACGTCATTACGTTCTCGACTTCGATTGGAATCGACTGGCGTCTTTGGGAAGCCGACATTGACGGCTCGATTGCGCATGCTCAGATGCTGGCCGCCCAAGGCATTTTGTCGACTGTCGATTCAAAAGATATCGTCAGCGGCCTCAACTTGGTTCGCCAGCAAATCGCGACGGCCCTCGATATTGGGGAAAACCCGTTTCCAAAAGACGTTGAAGATATCCACAGCTTTATCGAGATAAAGCTAAAAGAAGTTATCGGAATCACCGCCGGGCGCCTGCACACCGCACGAAGTCGCAATGACCAAGTCGCAACCGCGTTTCGCCTGACGCTCGCTCGCGAAGGCGAAGGCCTCATGACCGAACTTCATAAGCTTCAAGAAACACTGCTTGAGCGCGCGAAAGCCGAAACCGAAACGATGCTTCCGGGTCTCACGCATTTTCAACATGCGCAGCCCGTCAGTCTTGCGCACCACCTACTCGCCTACTTCTGGATGTTCGATCGTGACCGCGAACGTATTTCGGAGTGGCGCAAGAGATGTCTTGTACTGCCGCTGGGCTCAGCGGCGCTTGCGGGAACCTCGTTTCCTCTCGATCGTCAGCGGGTCGCACGCGATCTTGGCTTCGAACGACCCTGCGAAAACTCGATGGACGGAGTTTCAGATCGCGACTTCGCTTTCGAGCTTGTCAGTAACCTCAGCCTCGCTGCGATTCATCTCTCGCGCATCTCTGAAGAACTTGTGATTTGGTCAGCTCCTGAACACGGTTTCGTTGAATTGAGTGACGAGGTGACGACGGGCTCGAGCATTATGCCCCAGAAAAAAAATCCAGATGTCGCCGAACTAATTCGAGGCCGAACGGGTCGCGCACTTGGCGCTCTCGTTCAACTCGCAACAACGATGAAGGGCCTACCTCTGGCCTACAACCGTGACCTGCAAGAAGATAAAGAACCGGTTTTCTACGCGCTCGACTCTGTCCGCGGTTCGCTTCGACTGATGAAATTCATGATCGAGGGCGCTTCATTTCACCGCGACCGCATGCGCGCAGCGCTCACCGGCGACTTCTCGAATGCGACCGACCTCGCCGATGACCTCGCACGAAAGGGCGTCCCTTTTCGAGAGGGTCATGAAGTTGTGGGACATGTTGTTCGAAAATGCATCGAATCGAAGCTGAAACTCGAAGATTTAAGTGTCGATGATTTAAAACAAATCGATTCGCGCTTTGATGCCGATTCGAAAAGAGTTTTGAGCCACAGATCCGTAATGAACGCTCGCACCTCGGAAGGCGGAACATCGCCTGCGGCGGTTGCCGTTCAAATTGCAAAGGCGCAGGCCGCGCTTCAGTTAAAGACTTAAGACAAAGCTTTTGACCAAAGCTTTTGATCAAAGCTTAAAGTGCCGCGTGATGATCGGTCGCATTGCTCAGTTTTTGCCAATGAAGTCAGAGACACTTCGCGCAAGGCGAATCCCGCCCATCGAAAATCGCTGAATGACGCCCTTTGAATCGAGAAAAATTACTGTTGGTGTTCCCGCAATCTTCACTTGTTTCGAAAGAGAACCGTCGCGATCGAGAGCGATACGAAACGGAAGCGGCGTTCTTTGAAGATAGGCCGACACATCACTGAATGGCTCGCCAAGACTGACCGCGGTGACGCGCGAGGGATCAAGCCGTCCCGCCGCGACCTCGGCATTCAAATCGGTCAGCAGCGAATGACAGGGCCCACACCACGTCGCCCAGGCGACGATCACGTGCGATTTTGGTGGGCTGGAAGCTTCATTCAGTAAATGCAATTGCAGCTTGGATGAATCTTTAACGTCGTTGATTAGAGCTACCTGCACCGGTCCAAGAGGCTTCCCTTCAAACTTTGAATTGCTGACGGCCGCTGTGATCAGCGAGGCGCCTAAATAAACAGAAACAGCAATCGCAGCGTAAGAGACAAAATTAAAAATCCGGTGCACAGCTTTTGAGACGATCACTTCTTATGCTCGGCTGTCACAACTGTGTGAATGTTGCCGCGAACGGTGAAATCCCCAACCACTGTGACTTCGTGGGGATCAAGCAAATCGATGATGTCTTGAATGATCACATTGGTGACATCCTCGTGGAAGACCTTCTTGTTGCGAAATGAATTGATATACAGCTTCAGCGACTTTAGCTCGACGCAGTATTTATCGGGAACGTAGCGAATCCGAATCGTAGCGAAATCGGGAAAACCCGACCGCGGGCACAGGCACGTGAACTCGGGGCAGGTGAAGTCGACCGTGTAGCGACGAACTAAGGTGCGATTGGGAAATCGCTCTAGCTGAGCCTCTTCGATCGCCGCTTCGCCATAAAGTTTTTGTGTGATGTCAGGCAGAAAAGTTTCTTTCGGCTTCAACTTCGACGCCGCCATCGTTTTCGAACCCGTCTTTTTCGACGTTGCTGGTTTTTTATCTTTGCGTGGTTTCATCTTTTCCATTTACGCGGGTCCGTTCTCTTTAATGTAGTGATGCAAATACTGGCTCGAGAGATGCGAGAACATGAGTTGCGCATCTTCGACCGAACCGTAGTTGTAGGATTTGAAATAGATCGGGTGATTTGAGAGTTCTTTGAGCTTTCCGCCTGAAAACCCGACAAGCCCGATGACTTGGCCACCGTTCGCTCGCGCATATTCGCACGCTTTGACGACGTTCGGCGAATTTCCGCTGCACGAGATCGCGATCAAAATATCACCTGGTGCCCACAGGCTTTTGAGTTGCTCGACGAAGATCGAATCAAAACCGTTATCGTTGGCGTAAGCTGTCAGCAGACTCATGTTGTCGGCCAGGCCAATCACTCGAAGACGCTTTTTGTTTTCTACGATTGAACCTTTGGAAAGATCATTGACCATGTGCCCGGCCGTTCCTGCCGAACCGCCGTTGCCACAGATGTAGATCGTCGAACCCCGATGGTAGGCTTGCACCATCGCGTCCATCGCAGTTTTGAATTCGCGACCCGCGTACTCTTGAAAAAGAGGCAGCGTTTCGTTCAGATATTTTTTTGCGAACTCATCGGCACCATTCGCCATTTTCTCGATCACTCTAACTCCCTACTCCGTATTTACGCTGCGCCGGGCTAGCCGACGTCCCGGCTGCGCCGGGCTATCCTACGAAGACGATGCGGCTACCGAAGCTGTCGAACCGCATCGTCACCGACCGAAGCTCCTTCAGTTCAGCTTTTACCTTCGCGTGCGCCTCTGGCGGGCACAGTACCATGAGGAAGCCTCCTCCGCCAGCTCCGAGGATCTTACCGCCGAAGGCGCCGGCACCTAATGCGCGTTCGTACCAGGCGTCAATCGGCCCCCCGCTGATACCGCTCGCCAATGTCTTTTTCATAGTCCAGCCTGCGTGAAGGAGCTCGCCAGACCGCCGAATCGACTCGTTCTTTTCAAGCGACTGCTTCATTCGAGTTGCGAGGTCCCGCATGGCGCGCAGAGTTTCGATTTTCTTAACCGTGTTTGATTTTTGTTCGGCGAGAACACCCGATGCCGAGCGCGTGACGCCGGTGTAAAACACCAGCATATGGGCTTCGAGAGCTCTTTTCGTATCGTCGGTGCAGATGACGGGCTCGGCTGAAACCTCGCCCGACGGCAAAAAGCGAATATAGCGAAGGCCGCCAAACGCGGCCGCGTACTGGTCTTGTTTTCCGATCGGCTCTTTCAAATCAACGATCTCAATTTCACTCGCCTCGCGAGCCAGATCTTCAGCACTTTGAAAGGTTCCAAGATGTCCTTTCAGCGCGTGAAGAAGGCTCACCGTGAAGCTCGACGAACTGCCAAGTCCCGAACCCGCAGGGATATCTGCCATCGATAGAATTTCAAGACCGTGCCCGCCATTTTGCGAACTTGCTCGTTGGCCGTACTTTTCAAGCACCCGCCGAAAAATCTTATGTTCAATCTGATCCACTCGATCGACGATTTCGGTTTTCGAATAGCCGAGCCGCCAACTTTGATCGAAACGATTGTTCACGGTGATGTGCATGTACTTGTCGATGGCTGTCGAGAGTACGGCCCCTTCTTCTTCTTGCCAGAACTCGGGCAAATCCGTTCCGCCGCCGAGAAAGCTAACGCGAAACGGTGTTCTTGCGATAATCATCGAACTCCTTCGGGCTCGCGCCCATGCAGTCGACCGTGACGAACCTCACGCTCAACGAAGTCTTCGAATTCGCGAAGACGCTCGGGGGTTCCAATGTCATAAAATCGCGAGTCGACTTTGAAGCCACCGTAGCGACGTTTGGCGATCAGCGGATTCAAAACGTCTTCAAGCTGAAATTTCGCACCTTCACCGATCGCGTTCATCTCAAACAACGTTTTCTTCAAGACGTAAATGCCAGAATCGACCCGGTCAAAACCCTTCTCTAAGCCTGCGGCTTTTTCGTACTCAATCACAATTTGATTTTTGACTTTGAGGTTGTTCGGTACAGGTGTCGGCTCGAGCCCCGATTTCAGGCCGTTATCGTAGGTCGTGACTACGGCATCAAACATTCCTTCTTCAAAAAAACCGGCAACATCGTCGAGCGGCGCACGCAAAAAACTGTCACCATTCAAAACTAAAAAATCATCGTCGAGCAGTTCCCCCAGAGACCGAATCGCAAACCGAATTGCACCGCCGGTACCCAGAGGTTCGGTCTCGAACGAGTACTGTAGATTTACGCCCCACTTCGAACCGTCGCCGAAATGCTGTTTCACCTGCTCGCCCAAATACGAAACAAGAAGAATAATGTCGGTGTAACCTTGCTCTTTTAGATCTCGAATTTGCCAGTGCAAAAAAGGTTCGCCCGCGACTGGCACCATCGGCTTCGGGCATGTCTCGGTGAGGGGCCGCAAGCGCGTGCCAAGCCCACCCGCCAAAATCAAAACCTGTTTTCTCATAGCGCAACCGCGCCTTCGATTTTCTCTTTTATAATTTCTCGCACCGCTTTTTCGACAGCGGCGTTGCTATCAAGTTGTGCCTTCCAACCTAGCTGTTGGAGGCGCGAACCATCGAGCCACGTGTAGGCCACGTCGCCGACCCAACCGCGATCGCTTTCGCCAAACTCAAGACGAGGGACTGCTGAAAGCCTCTGTGCCGATGCAAATTCAGTAGCGACCGTCGTCGCCAAAAACTTCACATTCGAAACGCCAAGACTTGCCAAATTGAAACATTCAAACATCTCACGTTTTAAGGGGTCGGTCGCAGCCGGTGCCGACATCAACTTTTTCCAAGCGAAAAGTATTCCGTCGATGCAGTCTTCGACGTGCAGATAAGACTTTTGCTGAGTTCCATTGCCCAATACTTTCAAAACGGAAGAATCTTTTAAAAGACGTCCCGCAAAGTCGTGAATTGCACCGTGGGTAGAACGCGGCCCAACGATATTCGCAAATCGAAAGACGATCGCTCGAAAACCGCAGTTGTGAGCGAACGACGACACAAGTGCTTCACAAGCAAGTTTGCTGGCTCCGTAAAACGAAATGGGAAAAAGTGGGCCGTAGTTTTCGGGCGTGGGTTTCACCGAAGCTTCGCCGTAAATGGCCGAGGTCGACGCGAACAAAAGGTCGTGCACGCCCACCTTTCGCATGGCTTCAAGTGTATTGAAGGTTGCGATCGTACCGTTCTTGAGATCAACGTCGGACTTCTCAACGCCTTTAGAGATGTCGCTGTTCGCCGCCAGATGGACGACCAAATCGTGCCCCTTCATGGCCCGCATCAAACGATCGAGATTGAGGAGGTCTTCTTCGACGAACGACGCGCCTGATGGCACATACTCACGTCGTCCCAGAACTAGGTTGTCAAAGCACGTGACCGCGTGCCCGAGTTCCAAGAATCTTGCGGCCATCTGACTGCCAATGAATCCGGCCCCGCCAGTGATAAAAACTCTCATCGCAATTCTCCACGCTTTTTCATCGATCAAACCTTACCGGTCATTGCGACTCGAATTCGGTTTACGACCGTCGGCTTATACAAAAGATGAACGCTTTTCGAATTGAAGTTGAAGCGAGGTTCATGATCGAGTTCGCCGTCACGAATGATTTTCGTCATCAGCTGAAGGTAATCGTCAGCCATGCGCTCGTCGCTGAAAAATTCCTCGACCGACTTGCGACAGTCTTCGGGGTGAACTGAGTCGAGTTTCGCTGGTGCCGCGAGCAGTTCGTTGTAGTCCGAACAAATCACTCCGGTACCGGGCCTGACCAGTTCGGGCATACAGCCATTCGCAGTCGAGATCACCGGCGTGCCACACGCGAGGGCCTCAAGGGGAGCTCCGGCGCACGGTTCGTCCCAATTTGTTGGGTACACAAGTGCACGAGCACCACTTAACAACTTCACTTTTTCTGTTTCGTCGACCAATCCGTTAAAGCGAATGTTGCCGCGAGAAACACCGCTGCCGCCCATGATTTCGAGACGCACACCGAGGTCGTTCGCCCACGCGATCGCCGTTTTCACATTTTTCACACGCCATGTGGTGCGCGCGAGAAACACGAAATAACCTTCTTCTGCTTGAGCTTTTTCACGCTGATACGTGTAGCGAGAGGGATCAACGCCGTTATAAACAAAGTACTTCGCCGCGTGATTTCGCGCGTGGCTTTCGCTTAAGAAAGCGGTGTTTTGCCAATACTTTTCGTCGGCGTGGCCATTTCCATGAATCGTAACGACGAATGGCAGCGGCGGCTTCCAACCCTCCGCCACCCTTAAAGGCTGATGGGAATGAAGAAAATCGAGGTCCTTCGGCAGCCACATCGAGGGCGGCCGCGCGAGGTAATCGGCCGGTAGTTCAAAAACCTTCAGTCGACCGCTCGAGGCATGTGCCGGATCTTCTGCAATAAGGCGCGCTTCGCCCTTTTTACACAAGATCGTGACGTCGTGACCGCGCCGAATGAACGCCCGCGAAAGTGCGACAACAATTCGTTCAATTCCCCCGTAAGTACGCGGGGGTAGGATAGATTCATGAAGCAAGCCAATTCGCATCGGCACAACCTGCCTCCCAGCCGCGGAATAGGCAAACTTTGCCAAGCCACGTAAGGAGGTAACGCAATGCTTCATTTGGTGGTCAATTCCTGAAATTTGAAGGAAGAGTTTTGAGATGCTTAGAAGTCGTCCTTGTCTGATTTTGTTAGTTGCAGGCCAGCTTGTTAGCTGCGGTACTTTGCGCGACGGCAAGCCCAACCTCGGCCTCATCAATCAGCCTTCGGTTTCAGGCGACCCCTGCCGTAACGCTGATTGGTTCGAGGTCGGACGGGTCGACGGACTTGGCGGCATCCCGCTTGGTACAAGCCTGTATGTTGGTCGCTGCAAGGCAGCCGGTGTCCCCATCGATGATGAACTTTACCACGCCGGCTGGCAACGCGGACTCATTGACTACTGCACGCCCGATCGCGGTTACGATGCGGGCCGCAACGGTCAAACCTATGCAGGCGTATGCCCTAAAAACCTTGAGGACGGCTTCTTGAAACGCTTTCGCGTCGGAAGCCGAATTGCAGCGATCGAAGAATCAAACGTCGGAATCGAACTCGAGATGGAGAAGAAGCTGGGTGAACTCGCGTCAGCCAATTCGACCGGCGGCACAGATTCAATCTTAAGCGATGCACTTTCGCGCCTACCTGGATCAACCGTACCAGAACCCCGAGAGTCGAAAGAGAAGAAAAGCGCTGCATTGAAAGCCGAAGTTGAAAAGCTTCGAGAATCACTTTCGCGCAACCAAGCTACGATTCGAGAACTCGAACAATCCGTCGCGCTGTAAGGTGGCCTGGCGCCGGCCTTAAATGAGCCGCGATAAAATTTCGACCGCGTTATCAAGTGTGCGAAGGCAAAAGTGCGCTTCAAGAATTCGTCGCTGTTCGAGAGTCAACTTGTCTCGAACTCCAGCGCGGTCGCGGGCTCCACGTAGGGTTTCAAAAGCGATCGCCGCCGCAACCGAGATGTTGTAACTCTGAACAAATCCGCGCATTGGCAAAATCACAGTCGCATCACACAGCTCGATCATGTCCTGCGAAATTCCGTCTTTTTCGTTGCCGAAAACAATCGCAGTTGGCGTCTCAAGGTTCATTTCAGAAAGCGGTCTTGCGTTGTCGTCCAGGTGAGTTGCCAGAATTTGGTAACCCTTTTCACGCAGCGAGGCGACTGCGGTAACGGTCTGTTTGTATCGAACGATGTCGAGCCACTTCTCAGCGCCGGCCGTGACCCTCTGGGATTCTTTAAACTTTTCTCCGGGCTCAATGACATGAACATTTTGAAACCCCATCGCCTCGCTCGAACGAAAAACGGCGGACGTATTACCTCGGTCATAAATATTTTCTAGGACGGGCGTCACGTCGCACGTTCGATTCGAGACGACTTTTTGAATCTTCGACCAGCGTTCATTCGTCAAACGCGGAGCCAGATGTTTCAACACATCTTCGTAGGCAAACGTGACCCCTGGATGACCGTAGGCCGTCATGTCAATGATCGGCGGATGAAGAAATCGCAGAGACTTTATCACGAACGACCCCACTCTCGCAGCGCAAGTTCGACGGCCCATTTTCGACCGCGTTCCGAACGAATCGCGACGGCAAGTTTCGGCAACTGTAAAACACGCAAAAAATCGTTTCTGCCCACATAGAGCTCGAGGTTTGATGGCCCGACACCAATTTTTAGCAGCGTCGTACTCGATTGGAGTGCGAACCTCTCAGTTAAACTGTCGGTGCCAAATTCATGCGGCGAAAGAATGATACACATGCAGGCGTCGAGGGCCGCCAGCGCTGATTCATCTTTCAAACTAGCCGCCCGGGCGAGGAGGCGCTGCAAGATCTGACCTTGGGATACACCATCAATGAGACATGTGGTGCGACCGCTTTGTTGATCGCGAGTAATTTTAGAAATCACGTCATCAGCAACATCAGCTTCGCCCTCGTTCACGAGAACATCTTTAAATTCTGAACGAATCAGCTGTGCCGCCTCGGCCACCACGCCGACTTGCGAGGGATCAGCCCACATCTTGATTTCAACGTACGGTGCGTGAGCCCGATACCCGACCGATGGCCGCACAACCCCCGGCCAATTCAATAGGACCTGATCGAGAATCTCCTCAACTCGACTCGCAAGCGCTCCCTCGCCTAGCCCCATCGTTCTGAGCAGTGTGAGTTCGCGAAGCTGCATAGGTATCTTGGGTTTTAGAAGTTCAGATAGACCGCTGTTCCAGATCGTCTCGATTTCGCGCGGGGGCCCGGGAAGTACGACGACACGTGTCCCGGTTGAGGTAACACAGGTAAACCCGTTTGCAGTCCCACCTGAGTTTTTCAAAATCTGGGCGCCACGGGGATAAAAACACTGCTGCTTTTGGTTTTCAGTGTAACTCGCTCCGCGCGCCTTCAGGCGGTCGAGTATGCTGTTCCACGACGACTCGTCCCACTCGAGTGGTTCATTTAGAAACCGAGCAACACATTCGCGAGTAAAATCATCGCTGGTCGGACCAAGACCGCCCGTAACAAACAAGAGATCGGATTCGAGTGAGAGTTCGCGCAGACTCCTCAAGATTTTTTCGTGATCGTCGGCGACGGCCCTATGTTCGATGACTTCGTAGCCGAGCGCGACGACCTGCGCAGATAACCACTGAGAGTTTCGATCAGAAATTTGCCCATCGATGATTTCGGTCCCCACGGCCAGCGTGGCGACCCGTTGTGCCCTATTCATCAGGGCACCATAGTCAGTGCCCGAAGCGCTCAGCAATCTTTTTGCGACGGAAGTTGAAAATGGTCGCAACATCCTTGTGGACTTTCCAGCCAGACGCCATAGCCCCGAACCAACCGAACGGAACTCGGTACCGAACTCGGTCCCGCATGAGTGTGCCTCCTGCTAGAGGAAGAAATTCATGCGTGTGGTGCCAGAGCGAATAAGGCCCCTTCAGTTGAGTGTCCACGAACTTGAGCCCAGGCTGCCAGTCTTCGATTCGTGTGCGCCATCCGAACGGAATTCCGTTGAGGCTTAAGGTATAATCGATCAACGAGCCTTCTTGAATCTCAGGCGTCGACATCGATTTCACTTTGAACTTCAGAAAATCGGGAGTTAGCTCCTCAAGATTTTTTGCTTCACAAAAATACGGCCAAATATCTGATGCCTTCTGAGGAACCCACTGCTCAGTGAGCTTTTCGAATGTCGAACCTCGAAGCGGCTGCAAAATTTCTTTCATCGCTTCGTCCAGGCGGCCGAACTCGAACTTGAAGCCCACTGATTTGGTGAGAGTAGGAATCACGCGGACACTCTCAAGAATCACAGCAGACATTTCGCCGTAGAGCGCCTTCAAGGCAAAAGCAGGCACGGGAACATTCTCAAAGACTCCAAGCTCACGACAGAGCACATCTGTGAAGTCACGGTTGGTAACCGGCTCGGGTGCTGCGCCCTCTAAAACTCCGTTCGCCTCACCGTTATCAAGGGCGAAAACAAAAAGCTTTGCGATGTCTGTGAGATGAATCCACGACATCCACTGATCACCTTTAAAACCGAGTCGACCGGCGACATGCGCTCGAAACAGCGGAAGCATTTTTTCTAACGCGCCCCCATGACGAGCCAGAACCATCGAGGTCCGAACAATCGGCAACCGAATCGCGGAAACTCCTGGCGCCAGCCCTTCGTTAAGCTTGAGTGCTTCGGCCTCCCACGCCTTGACCACGCTGGCTAAAAAGCCTTCTCCGGCCTTACTGTTTCCATCGAGAAGTTCATCAGCTCGGTCGCCGTAAATTCCTGTCGCCGAGCCGTGCACGAAGGCCCGAATCTTCGGTGCGTGAGTGCGAACACCTTCTACAAGATGCCGCGTGCCTAGAACCCGAGTTTCTAAAATCTTTTTCTTTTTCTCGGGGGTCCAACGACCTTCGGCAAGTGGCTCGCCAGCGAGGTGAATGACGCCTTCAACACCATTAAACGCAGCGGCCGGGACCACTTCGTCGTGAGCCCACTTAAACAATTTCGCGGGAAACGCCAGACGTCCCTCTGTCGCTTTCGGATCTCGCACCAAAAGTACGACCTCATCGCCGCGAGAAACGAGAAACTTTCCGATTTCAGATCCGATTAGGCCAGTTCCGCCAGTCAATAAAATCCGCATGCCTTCAAACTCCTATTTCGCTTGCATTCAATTTCTACCAGGACTTTCAAAGCTTTAGGACCGAGACGCAGGGCTGCATTTTGTCTGTTCAAGCCGCTTTGAAAACATGTTCAACTCGGGACGTTAGGTATTTAAAATAACTGAATAATTTGATCTGTTCAAGCTTTCATTGTATCCTGAACAGGAAGGTCCCGATCAGAGACCTAGTTTAGAGCTATTGAGCTTAAGACCTAAGATAGGAGTATCGATGAGACAGGAAGGCACGCTCCCGGAAATGCAGGATCTCGCGGAACAGGTCGGTGAGTTCATTCACTATTGGGGCTTCAAACGCGTTCACGGACGAATTTGGACTCATCTCTATATTGCTCAGAAACCTCTCGATGCGGCGGACCTCGTAAGACAGATGAAAATTTCGAAAGCTCTCGTTAGCATTTCGCTTCGAGAGTTGCTTGAGTTTGAAGTGATTGAAGAAGTCGGAAAAAGTTCGCGAGGAACACACCTCTACCGAACCAACCCCGATATTTTGAAAGTTATTTTGTCGGTACTGCGCCAGCGAGAAAAGCGAATCTTGTCGAGAATCCATGCCGCACAGGAGTCGCTTGAGAAAACGACGAAGGAAGACCGTTTGGCTCACGGGATTAGCGACCAAAACATCGCTCAGCTCGGCCAGTTGGTTCAAAAGGCCGCCGTTGGACTCGAGAGCTTCATTGCGTTTCGCTCTGTTGATTTTGGCGAATGGAGACAGGCCTTCATTACGACTGATTTGAAAGAAGAAGCAGCTCTTAGGTCGCGGTCTGTGGTTGCGCCGAGTTCGCGCAAGAAAGATGAAGAGCACGAAGATAATGGATCAGCTGACAGCATGAAGTTCACGCCCACCCTTTCGGGGCCGGCGATGGACGCGACGCCGAAGAATGAGGCCGGCGAGCCAATATTGTCTTCAGGCAAAGGAATTGGCTTCCGCATATATTAGCTGCGCTACGCCGGGGCCTAGCCCGGCTTCGCTAGGACCCGCACGCCTGCGGGTCCATTTAAGAAGCTGCGCTACGCCGGGGCCCAGCCCGGCTTCGCTAGGACCCGCACGCCTGCGGGTCCATTTAAGAAGCTGCGCTACGCCGGGGCCCAGCCCGGCTTCGCTAGGACCCGCACGCCTGCGGGTCCATTTGGATTTTTTTCTTACGACTTATTTTTGTTTAACGACGGCGTAGGCTGTGAGCACTCGGGCTCGGGCCTGAACGTGATCGACGATTGGCGGTAGCTGCTTTGGTGTACCGAATTCTGGAACCCACTTGCGAATGTAATCATTTTTTGGATCAAACCGCTTCGCCTGCAATTCAGGATTAAAGACGCGGAAATAAGGAGCAGCGTCGCAGCCCGTGCCAGCGACCCATTGCCAATTGCCGTTGTTCGCCGACATTTCGAAGTCGAGAAGCTTTCGAGCAAAATAGGCTTCGCCCCATCGCCAATCAACAAGCAGATGCTTGACCAGAAAACTTGCGGTTACCATTCGCACGCGGTTGTGCATGAAACCGGTCGAATTTAGCTCTCGCATTCCAGCATCGACCAACGGGTATCCTGTCCGACCCTCGCACCAAGCGAGAAACTCAGCTTCGTTGTTACGCCACGAAATTCTATCGTACTCGGGTCTGAAGGCCGCCTCGGCCACATGCGGAAAATGCCAAAGAATCTGCATGAAAAATTCACGCCAGATGAGTTCGCCAAGCCAAACTTCGGATTTCAGTTCGATCGCACGGGCCACGAGTCGGCGAATGCTTAAAGTTCCGAATCGCAAGTGAAGACCGAGATGCGTCGTCCCAGCGACAGCAGGAAAATCGCGCCGGGCCCCATACTTTGAGACGATGTCGCGATCGAGTTCGTTTGATGGAATCTCGACCGTCCGATTGGCCACAAAACCCATCTGAGCAAGGGTCGGTAGGTCGCGCTTGAATCGAACGAAACGTTCAAACGAATTCGAGCTCTTTTCTAAGTTAAGAGGACGCTGCCGTGCGGGTCCGCTCGTTTCTGCTTCGAAACGTGCCCGCCATTTTTTTGAGTACGGCGTGTAGACCGTATAGGGTTTGCCGTCATCTTTCGTCACTTCGCCTTTTTCAAAGATGACCTGGTCTTTGAAGGCTTCGAATGAAACTCCTTTGGCCTTCAACATTTTTTCGATCGCCGCGTCGCGCTTAAGCGCATCGGGCTCGTAATCGCCGTTCACAATAACTTTGGCGATCTCAAATTCTCCCGCGAGCTCACCCAACACTGAGGGATCACCATCAAGAATCTTAGTCCAAACCTCGCGCGATCGCCCGTGGACACAGAGCAGATCGGCCCCGTGCTTCCTCATTTCACTTTGAATATTTGATAGCGTATTGTGAATGAAACCGACTCGCGCATCATCCTTGTCTTCGAGATGCTTCAAGATGTCTTCGTCAAAGATGAACAGTGGCAACACCGGTAGCTCACTCTCGAAAGCACGTGCCAAACCCCGGTTATCTTCAAGACGCAAATCACGACGAAACCAATGAACAACAACCGGTATAGGTTTTTTCGACATGCTTCACCCCTAGCGCATTTACCATTGCTATGCGAGCCCTCGCGCTCTAAATTTCTGCCATGCCAGAAAAAAGAAAGCCGTCACCAGAACTCGATGATGTCGTCAGCCAGATCGGCGACTTCATTGAATACTGGGGCTTTAAAAATGTTCATGGTCGAATCTGGGCACATATTTTTCTGGCAGGATGCGGGCTCGATGCGAACGAACTCGTGAGGCGCCTCGGAATCTCAAAAGCTCTCGTCAGTATGTCGATTTCAGAGTTGACTGAGTACGATGTGATTCAAGCGGGTGGCAAATCCGAGCGCGGTACGATCCTCTACAATTGCAACCCGGACTTACCGCATGTGATAGCGAACGTTCTCAGAAAACGTGAACGCAGAGTACTCGCAAGGCTGTCGGCCGCGACGCGAACGCTCGCAACATTGCCTCGCGATATGGACGGACAGTGTGAAGTGACTGACGAGCGCATAAAAAAACTCGAGACGATGATCGGCACAGCAGCGACCGCACTCGATGGCCTCCTGTTGTTCAAAGACGTATCTTTCGCGCCATTCGCAGGCTTTCGATTTGAAGGCAAAAAGACGCCAGCACCTTCAGACTCGGAAGGCCAGAAAAAGTGAAATTAAGCTGAACTCGAATTGATTCGTGGCCGCATGAACTCGACCTTTCTGCTAGAATACAATGAGCCAGATTTGCTAGGGACCCGAGTGCGGCAGTTCGGCGCTCGGCGCTGTAAATCTTGTAGTGAAGCTTAAGGAGCAAGATGGCGAAAATGCGAAAGTCGACCGGACACGACCCCGTTACTCAGCAGGGGCTTAGTACAGGTTTATTTGTGCGCTCTCTCGCTTTGGCGAAGCTAGCCTTCTCGACAAGCGGTGACTTGTGGAGCCTGAACGGCGGTACGAAATTCGGCTCAACTAATTCGATTTCGAGTCACGCTGCAGGTCGCGGCGCAGCCGATTTCGACAGCTCATCCGAGAAGCACGCCGAGCTTCAAATCAAACTCGAAGAGCAGGCGCAAGAAATCGCGCGAGAGCTGGGCAGCCTAAAAGGTTCGGTGATGAAGGTCGGGCAACTTCTATCGATGTACGGAGAATACTTTCTTCCACCTCAAGTAAACAAAATTTTAAAGGCTCTTCAGGCGAGCTCTCCTCCTCTTGACTGGTCGACAATGCAGCCCTTTTTGAAGTCTTTGCTAGGCAGTCGATTCGATGACCTCGAAATCAATTCGAATGCAATTGCCGCAGCTTCAATTGGTCAAGTTCACCAGGCACGCGTCAAAGCAACCGGTGAAACTGTGGCACTCAAAATTCAGTATCCGGGTGTCGACAAGGCGATTCAGTCAGACATGAAAGCTCTGAAGACGATAATTGCCTTTGCACCTGGCATACCCCGCGGACGCCGCATCGATGAACTCGTGCACGAGATTGAAGAGATGTTGAAACGCGAAACGGATTACACTCTTGAAGCTGATAACGTCGAAAGGTTTGCTGATTTGCTAAAAGATGATTCGCGTTTTCAGGTTCCGAAGGTGTATCGGCAGTGGTGCGAACCTAAAGTTCTCGCCGTTGAAATGATTTGTGGTCACCGAATCGATTCCGACGAATTGAAGCTGATTTCGCAAGAGCGCCGGAATGCTATTGCAGACTCACTTCTCGATCTTTATCTGAGAGAACTCTTCGAGTTTGGTTGCGTTCAAACCGACGCCCACATTGGAAACTATCGAATCCGGCTGCAGGGTGAGAAGACAATCGATGGTCGAACCAACGAAAGGGACCACGTCGTTCTTCTTGATTTCGGCGCGATGCGTGAGTTTGACGCCGCTTTCCTCACGAACTACCGAGCACTCGTTCGCGGAAGTCTCGAGCAGAATGCAGATGCTGTTACCAAGGCCGGTCTTGATCTCGGCTTCTTACGGCCCTGTGACGGCCCGGCCGTCACGACCGCCTTCTACGACTTCTGTCGGCTCGTTATTGAACCATTTGATCCTGCCGGAGCAAGCCCCGAGGGCCGAAAGCATTTCGATCATGAGGGAAACTACGACTGGCAAGGCAACACTCTTCCAACCCGGTTGGCGACACAGCTGCGTGAGGTCATACGTGCGCGCGAACTGCGTGCGCCCCCTCGCGAGGCGCTGTTTCTCGATCGTAAGTCGACAGGTCTCTACATCTTGCTGAGCACGCTTGGCGCAAAAACCAACTCACATCAAAAGTTGGCAGCAGCCTTGAGCTAGGCGCCCGTTGCAGCCTTTCGAACGTTCCATGGCCGAACGAGTCCGCTGAAAATTGCGACCCACGCAAAGCAAAACAGACCTGCCAGAAATACGACGTCTAGACCATTTTCATACGCAACGACCGAAGCCGCGTATCCGCCTAGCGCAGTTCCAGCGACATAAAGAGCCCAAAGAAGCGAAAGCACTCGAGGAGCCAGTTTTTCGCTCGCCTCCTCAAGAGCATTCGGAAGAAATGCGCCACCAAGAAGTCCGAACGGCACCAAGACTGACATACCCACAACAGCCGACAACCATTCCGCACCGCTCGCGACGAGTGGCTCAAATAAAGCTGCACCGAGATACGTGAACATCACAGCGAAGACGAAGTTTGCCAGCGGTTGAATTCGAACGCCGTAACGGCGCCGTGGATGCCCCGCAAAAAGTGTGGCTCCAGCTGCTCGCGACAAAAAGAGAGTCGCGAGAACCAGGGCTACAGCAATCGACGGCAAGCCCCATCCACGAATAGCCCGAAGTACGAAAAAGACCTGAAAGAACGCGAACGCGATACCAAGGCCGCCAAAATAAGTTGCAACGCTTGCCGTTTGCCAGCGCGACGCTAAACCTTTTCGTCGCTCTTGCATCGCGACCCAGACGATTAGGCCGAGCACGAAAACAATTGCGAGCCACATGACAACGCGGCTGCCAGCGGTCACCGCTAGGTTTGATCCACCGAAAGGGCGATCGTCTGTTAACACCGCACCCGAGGCATCCGACACCAGCATCCAGTTCGTTCCGCCAGCCTCACCGACCTTCAGGATGGCACCTAACTTATCTCGCTCTTCTCGCAAAAGTGGCGTCATGCGAACAATAACAGCCTCAAGAACGTTGCCACCTTCGCTGGTGACTGCGACAGCGTGAAGGTCAACATCGCGTCGAGCCGACTTCTTCCAAGCCTCAGCCAACGTCGAAAGAATCGACTGCGCGCGAGGCCCTGTACTTCGACCGATGATCTGCAAGAATCCGTCGTCTTTGAGCCGATCGAGATACAGCCGAAGACTCTCAACCGTCAAACCCGTTTCGCCGCGCGCTCCAAGTCGCTGCTCGCTCGAGTCGATCGAATCGCTCGAAACAACTTTGATTAAGTCAAAACGTCTCGATTCAGATGCCAAACGCCGACGCGCACTGCCTGCTTCAATCTTGATTTCCGTTGTAGCAGGAGCATTTTTTAGTCCGGTAATTTGGGGATAAAGCTCGGTCGCACTCAGCGATCGAATTGAATCAGCTACCGTTTCAGAGCGAATCTTTGCCGCTGCGTTTGCAGCCCCAGAACCGACAATGTAAACGTCAAATTTTCGGTCCGGTCTGAATTGATAAACCGAATGTAAAGCAACCGGATCCGGCCCCTGACTGAACTCGACCTGGGAAACTTGAGTGTGGACGGGCGCGACGAATGAAACTCCAAACCCGACTGCCGCAACGGGTAAAACAAACCATCGCTTTGAAACAGATTCTTCGGCAAAAAATAGACCGCCTTCAACGAACGGAGCCATCATTGCAAGGCCCGCTGCAATTCCAAAAAGTGCCTCAGGACCTCGCCACCCGAAGAGCACGGCCGTCAGCAAAGCGCCGACAGATGATCCCACGAGAGACTTAGCGAAAGCGTCGCGCATCAGCGCCGAGTCTTCAAACCTCAAACCGATGATCGACGGGACCAATACTCCCGAAGCGAAAATCGTGATCACGATCGTCATACTGCCGAGAAGACTTACACCGATCCAAGGCCAAGCCAGTGAGCCGAAGGTGAACACAGCTAGCGCCAGCCAGCGAAGCACAAACGCCGATTTAGTTGAGCGGCTCCGAAGCGCCGGAACTAAGTAACCTGCAACAGCACCAATGGCCCACGCGAGTCCGGCGAGAACGAAAACAATAGTTGCACTCTGGAACGATTGGTCCTCCATCGCGCGAAACGCTGACATGGAAAACAAAATTGCGGAAAGTGAAAGAAAAAAAACGGCGCCATTTAATGCCAAGCCAACATCCCCGGTGAGTGGTACGGACTTTACGCGACCCGCACGATTGCTCGTTGCAAATCGATTTTTGCATCGCCTGAACCAGGGAACAACGGAAACACGCCTCGCTCGACGTTGAAGTCATGCAGCTCGACGTTAGTCGCGAGTGAGATCTCTCGTAATATTTTTTTGGTGAGCTTCCAAAGTGCCACCACCAATCTCGAGAAGTTTTGAATCTCGCCAAAGCCGTTCGACGACATACTCGCCCACATAGCCATAGCCACCTAAAACTTGGATCGCGCGGTCGGCGATATTCTTCGCTGCCGTCGTCGTGACCAGCTTAACCCCGTCGGAGTCCACGCGGTTGCCACGATCACTGTACAAGTGCATTCGCCGAGCAGTGTCATAAACGTAGGTCGAACAAGCACGATATTCGGCGTAACTCTCGGCAATGTGCCTCTGGATTTGTCCGAAGTTATGAAGCGGCTTGCCAAACGAAATTCGCTCTTTCGAGTACTTGACCATGGCCTCCAGAGAGCGCCGAGCGATTCCCAAACTCATCGCAGCTAAAGCCACGCGTTCAACTTCAAGGTTTCGCATCATGTGATGAACCGAATCACCTTCCGCGCCGATCAATCCAGCTTTGGGTCCAGCTTTCGGAATACGGCAGTTGTTAAAAACAAGTTCAGCCGTGTTCGAGGCTCGCATGCCCGTCTTATCGCGAATCTTTTGTCCGACGGAAAAACCCGACGTCCCTTTCTCAACGATGAAGGTCGAGATCTGGTTCCGCCCATTTTTTTCACCGGTCTTTGCGTAGACAAGTACGTAATCGGCTGGTGTCCCTGCGTCGTCGACGCAGCCGTTCGTGATCCACATTTTCTGACCATTCAAAACGTAATAATCGCCCTCGAGGCTCGCAGTTGTTTCCATACCAAGCACGTCGGTGCCAAAGTTTGGCTCCGACATCGCCATCGCTCCGACATGCGTGCCGGCGCAGACACCAGGTAAAATTCGAGCTTTTTGTTCTTCCGAACCGTTCACAGCAAGATTATTCGCGAAAAGCATCGAGTGAGCCAGATAGGCCAGCGCGAATCCTGGATCGCTCGCCGAAATTTCTTCGTGAGCTATGACGGCGGCCGTGGCGTCAAGGCCCGAGCCAGCGTAAACTTCGGGCACCGTAATTCCCAGCAGGCCGAGATCGCCCAGTTTTCTAAAGAGAGGTAGGTTGAATTTCTCAGCCCGATCCGACTCAAGCGCCTGCGGTTCGACCTCGGCGTTCACAAACGAACGGACCGACTCACGAAGCATCTTATGCTCATCCGTCGGATTCAAAAGATCGAGGTTTTGCCAGTCGATTGCCATGAATACCCCTTGTGCACCTGCGTGTTCGGTAGACGCAGACTTTGACGGGATGACACCGCACGCGTCAAGAATTCCGTGTAATTCACAATCTCTTGGCTGATCTTCTTTGACTGGACTGATCGTTATCCCTTTAGACTCCGTATATGAAGAGTGCGAAAAGACCAGCGGATTACAAAAGTTCGACCGTAAACGCCGACGGCGCAGGCATGAACGCAGATGTGATCATCGTTGGGGGCGGTCTCGCCGGCGGACTCACTGCGTTGCGCCTCGCCCAGACTCATCCGGAAAAGAAAACGCTCTTGCTTGAACGTGGCGCGACTCTCGGCGGAAACCACACTTGGGGATTTTTTGAATCCGACCTGACGGCAAAACCGGTGCAAAGCGAATCTCGTGCGACGCCTGAACTTTGGATGCAGTCCTTAATTTCAAATTCGTGGAATTCGCACGAAGTTCGTTTTCCGAAAACGACACGAGTTACCGAAACGCGCTACCATGGAATTCGCAGCGCAACCTTCCATACAGCTTTGATGCAAAAACTTGGTCGCAACGTTCGACTACTTTGCGACGTTAGCAAAATCACAGCCTCCCAAGTCGAGACCTCGACGGGCCTTGTGCTTCGAGCTCCGCTCGTTATTGACGCATCCGGAATTAAACCAGTTCAACAAACAGCGCGCACATTCGCAGAATCTTCGTGCGGTTGGCTAAAGTTCATTGGCTTTGATTTAAAACTCAAGAAACCGCATGGGCTGACACGGCCGATTTTGGTCGATGCCACTGTTCCACAAATGGATGGCTTTCGTTATTTTGTGTGCCTGCCGTGGGACGAACACAGAGTTCTCATTGAGGAGACTTTTCAAAGCTCATCGCCCGAACTTAATCGCGAACGAATCTCGCGCAGTATTAGGGCCTACGCCGAACGTGCCGGTTGGGAAATTGAATCTATCGAGCGAACTGAAGAGGGGCACTCACCGCTTCCATTGCAAAACCTCGTTTACGATCGACCGCTTGAATCAAGTGTTCAATTTTCCGGTGAAGATTTCGTCGACCAAACACCGGTTTCAATTTCTTCTGCGTATGGGTGGTTTCATTCGTCAACCAGCCGATCGCTGCCAGACGCCGTTCGAATCGCCGAATTTATTTGCGACCTTCCGCAATTGCGGACGGGACCAGTGCGAACCGAGT
Organism: Pseudobdellovibrionaceae bacterium; assembly: GCA_022843085.1. GTDB lineage: Bacteria > Bdellovibrionota > Bdellovibrionia > Bdellovibrionales > JAMPXM01. Next base: position 4,656 of record JALHOI010000004.1, on the reverse strand, counting down.
TGCGCGACTACCGTAAACAGTGGATCGAACAACAAAGGTTTTATCGTCTGATGAACAGGCTGATGTTTCGGGCCGTCGAACCGTCGCTGCGCTACCAAGTGCTCGAAAGATTTTATGGCCTGCGCGAAGACCTTATCGAGCGGTACTTTGCCGGCACTTCGACTCGAACCGATCGGCCCAAAATTCTTGGAGTCAAACCGACCGTGCGTCCCGGACGTGCGACTAAAAACTGGATGCAAGAAACTGCGACTTCAGGAGCCCCCGAGCGCACGACCGAAGCCCTCGATCTCGCAAATCCATATGGCGCAAATAGCACCGCACGGGCCAATGACTCGACGGAGTCGGCGTCGGTTTCGACAAAGTCGGCGTCGGTTTAGACGTGCGACTCGAACCCGAGTTTCTGCGAAATCTTGTCTCGCAGCGCGCACCGAGTGTGGCTTTTGCAATTTCGTTCTTGTCCCAGCGCGAACGAGCCGGCGCCAGAGCACTATTTGCCTTCATTCAAATCAGCCGTGACGCCGTCAATCTTGCGCACTCTCGACACGAGGCTCAGTCATCCGTGGCTATGCTTGCGCGACTTTTTGAACTCGGGGTCGTCGAGCGCTTTGCCTCGGATCACTCGATCGTCGACACGATTACCGAATCAGTTCCCGATTTCGGCCTCGCGTGGGAAGCGTGGTCGTTTCTCGAAGAAGATTTCGAAGTGCCCCGGGCCTATGCGAACGAGTTTATACGTGGCCTGAAGCAAGAGGCTGACGGGTACCGGCCCGAATCGGTCGAGGATCTCTTGCGATATACCTACCGCTCTGGTGGCGTCGTTGGAGTCATCGCCTGTCACGTTTTGGGCCTCGACCAACCGTCGCAGCAGCCCGCCGTTGATCTCGCAAGCTCGGCGAGGCTTTACGCTTTAGCGGACAACGTCTATCGCGATTTCACTCTTGGCCGAAACTTTGCGCCACTTGAGTGGGTGTCGTATGCGACGGC
>JALHOI010000004.1:0-3662 GCA_022843085.1 Pseudobdellovibrionaceae bacterium | reverse complement strand
GCGACGGCCCAGACATTCCGCAGCTCTTGGGCAACACTCTCAAGTCATAAGTTTAAACATCTTGCTGCAGCTCTTGAGGCCCACGCAAGGCCGAGACTCAGTCGGCTTGCGAATCGGCAGCGCTTAGCGGTTTCGATCGGACTTGCCCTGAACCGTGAGGCGCGATCTTCGATCTTTCGAAAGATCGATCATGCCTTAGATGAAGTCATTCGGCTCTGCGCTGATTTGTTATGGCGATTGTTTAGATCGACACCTGAACGTCGTGGCCTGAACGTGCGCCACGAGCTGCCTGTACGTGACGTTTCGGCAGTTCTAAGAAATCAAAAAGTAGTGGCCGCGCGAGATTTAGAAATTCGGTCATGAGCAGGCGATCGAGTGCCCGCACTGAGGACAAACCCAGCATGTTCCGCTGACCACGGTCGGGTACGAGCAAACCGGGCATCGACCCAAATGCGCTGGCGCCGAAAGCGACTTCGCATCAAGCAAAGACATACCTGCCGAACCCGCCGAAATCGCTGCGAGCGGCTGTGCTGACTTCGATCCATCCCGGTAAACCGCGACCGCTTTTAGGCCCAGCTCCCAACCGCGTCGGAATACATTTTCGACGTCTTCAACCGAAGCGTGTTTCGATAAATTCACAGTCTTTGAAATTGCGCCGCTTAGAAAAGGCTGAACTGCAGCCATCATTTTCAAGTGTCCGTCGGGCGAGATTTCTTGCGCACAATGAAACACCGCCTCGTGTTCTGCACGAACACCAGAGTTCTTCGCACTTTCGCCGGCTGCGATTTTTTCTAAAATAGAAGCAGTATCTGAATTTTGATAGCCAAGCTTTCTAAGCGCGTGTGCGACCGATTGATTGACAATGACCATGTGACCGCCGCCGGCAAGTGTCTTTGATTTTGCTAGAGCGAAGTCAGGCTCGATGCCAGTGGTATCGCAATCCATCATGAACGCGATGGTTCCCGTCGGAGCAAGTACCGTTACCTGAGCGTTGCGAAATCCGAAGGTCGATCCTAGTTTTATCGCCTGACGCCACGACTCGCCGGCAGCATCTACAATCGGCCGAATCGACCCTGCCACTCGTTCGATCTTTTCAAGTGCCGCGCTATGCGCAGCGATGACTCGAAGCATAGGCTCGCGATTTTCAGCGTAACCATCAAATGGTCCAAATACGTCGGCAAGTTCGGCGCTGACACGGTAAGCCTCGCCGGTCATCAGCGCGGTCACTGCGGCCGTCCAATTTCGAGCCTCGTCGCTGTCATAAGCCATGCCTTGAGCCATCAACGTTGCACCAAGGTTTGCATATCCCAGCCCTAACGGACGAAACCGATGCGAGTTTAGCGCGATGGTTTCGCTAGGATAACTCGCGAAATCGACCAGCGTTTCTTGAGCAATGATCAATGTACGAATCGTCGAGCGAAACTCTGAGACCAGAAATTTTCCATCCGCATCTATGAATTTCATCAAGTTCATCGAGGACAAGTTACAAGCCGTGTCGTCGAGAAACATGAACTCCGAGCAAGGGTTCGAGGCTCGAATCGCAGCTGTGCTCGAGCACGTGTGCCATTTCTGAATAGCCCCTTCATACTGAACGCCGGGGTCTGCACAGAGCCAGGCCGATTCAGCCAGCGCACGAAAGACCGTTCGAGCCTTGTAGGTTTCGACGACTTTCTGTGTTTTTCTTTCGCGAGTTCGCCAGTCTCCATCGCTTACAACAGCGTTCATGAACGAATCGGTGACGCGGACTGAGTTATTCGAGTTTTGCCCCGAGACCGTATGGTAAGCTTCGCCATCCATGCCCGCCGAGAATCCGGCCACGATAAGAGCCTGCGCTTTAGCTTCTTCCTTCGCCTTCCAGCGGATGAAGTCCATAATCTCAGGATGGTCGAGATCAAGACACACCATCTTCGCCGCCCGCCTCGTTGTGCCTCCAGACTTAGTGGCACCAGCCACGCGGTCGAACACTTCAAGAAAGCTCATTAAACCTGAACTCGTTCCGCCACCCGACAACAACTCTTGTCGCCCGCGCAGATTCGAAAAATTTGTGCCGGTCCCACTTCCATACTTAAATAGACGTGCTTCGTTTTGTACGAGTTCGAAAATTGAATTCAGATTGTCGCCGACGCTTTGGATAAAACAGGCCGAGCTCTGCGGGCGCTCGAATGCGTTTGCGATCGGCATCGGGCGGCCGTCCTCCAGACTCCACGCCCAGTTACCCGAATTGCCGACGACCTTGTATCTGAACCACAGTCCGCAGTTGAACCAGACCGGAGAATTAAAAGAAGCCCTTTGATCCACGATGATTTTTGTCAGTGCAAGTTCAAAGTTGTCGGCCGCGTCTGGCGACCCGAACGCGTGAAGCGAGTTTTCTGCGAAATCGCGGATTGATCCCGTCACTCTCGAAATCAGCTGACGAATACTAGTTTCTGATTTCCCGCCCGGAAGCGACTTCCGAAGGTACTGACGGACTACAATATTGACCGCTTGATCGCTCCAAGCGAGGGGCGCTTCGATCTCGCCCATGTCTTGAAGCACACGGCCTGAGGCGTCCAATATTCGACTTGGGCGCACGCCCCAAGCGCACTCACCCGCTTGGTCCGAAGCCGCCCCGGTTCCGTCTAGGGCGTTTTTGGGCAGGGCGCTCTCGTTCAGGGCGTTCGTAAACTCGACGTGCTTCATATTAGGTCGCATGTTGAATCATCCTCGGCCAAAACGGGTGATTGAAGGTGTCCTGACTAGTTTTAAGCGAGTCTTCGCCCGATACAAGGGCCTGAAGCCGGCATTCCATGAATTGATTTTAGGAATTGCGCAATTTTATGCCTGAAATCGCCCTCTGATTTTGGTAGTCTATCTCTATGGTTCAAGTCACCGAGTCCGCCGCCAAACAAATACTTCGACTGAAAACAGAGACGCCAAACGTTGAGGATGGCTTTCTTCGTGTGAAAATCACACCAGGAGGCTGCTCCGGTATGTCCTACAAACTTGATTTCGACAGCCAAGTTGGAAGCGACGATAAAGTTTTTGAACAGCATGGTACGCGTGTCGTGATCGACAAAAAAAGTTTTCTTTACGTTGTCGGAATGACCCTTGATTTCGAAGGTGGGTTGAACGGAAAAGGCTTCGTCTTTTCAAATCCGAACGCCTCTAAAACCTGCGGCTGCGGTTCTTCTTTCGGCGTTTAATTTCGCCGTAGCCTACTCGATAATTCGCAGTCGATTTGAAAGTTCGTCGTGCTCGTTTTTCTTAGCGGGAAAGTGCTTCGACAATTCGTCTCCAAGACTTACGACTGCATTCACATAGCCGTCCGCCATTTTGCCCTCTCGTATCGAACCGAGTAGGTCGTTCAAGGTTTTTGTCCAAGCCTCGGGTTTAAATTTTGCTACGACTTTCTCATCCGCCAAAATAACCGCGCGGTGTTCGAGCATCGACACCATCAATAAGACTCCGGTCTGACCGGCTGTTGCCCGCAGATCAGACGAGAAAAATTCGTGTTGGGCCCGATGCTCGGCCTCAAGCGCCAAGTCGGAAGCCGGAAAAACCCGGCGATGAATGGCATCCGACCGGGATGCGTACTTGGCGACAAGCCATGATACAGCGAACGCGAGCGTCGCGACTATAACTTCGGCTACGATTGAAAGAATCAGGTGCGTCTCGCTCGACGG
>JALHOI010000003.1:22400-29117 GCA_022843085.1 Pseudobdellovibrionaceae bacterium | reverse complement strand
ACGCCTGGGTATTGGAACAACGAAAAAGCCACGAAAGAATCGATCAAAGACGGATGGCTTCGGACGGGCGATTTGGTGCGCTTCGATCACGAAGGTTACTTCTACGTCGCCGGCCGTAAGAAAGACATGTACATCTCGGGCGGAGAAAACGTCTACCCGGTGGAAGTCGAAAGTGTGCTCAGCCAGCATCCTTCGGTGCGTGAAGTTGCAGTTGTTGGCATTCCCGATTCAAAATGGGGTGAAGTCGGCCGCGCCTTTATCGCCCTGCATGCAAATCACAGCCTCACAGCCGAGGAGCTCTTAACTTTTTGTGTCGACAAACTTGCCAAATTTAAAATTCCGCAAGACGTACGATTCCTTCCGGATCTGCCCAAGGGCGATTCAGGAAAAATTCTGAAGCGAAGCCTGCCGAACTGAATCAACGCCTCGCTCGTCCAGAACCCAACAAGGCTGTGCGCCCGACATCCTCTTTGCCGATCCGGGCGCGTTACCTTCCAGCCGGAACACACAGCGTATCAAAGTGAAACATCTCGTCGTGCCAGACCTTTGTCGTGATGAAGAACGTCTCAATTTTGAGTATCCTTACGAATATGGTGCATGAATATGGTGGATAGCCTGACGCAACGTTCGCGCAGCCGACTTTTTCAAATTGGACTTTGCTTGGCGCTCTCGTTGGGCGCCTGCCAAACCTCGCGCTTTAAAGAGTTTGAAACGGTTCGCGGAGGGATGTCGAAAAGCGATGTCATCGAACTTGTCGGCGGTCCTCAACGAACGCAGCGCTGGCACGGACGAGACAGGTGGGAGTACCGATTTTACGGTACCAGCGAAGGTGAACTGATTCGTGAAGTGCACTTCGAAAATGGCAAGTCGACGTATGTTGGACCGGCAATCAAGCCGGCTGTTTCAGCCGAAGAGCAAGATCGTCGCAACGAAACCTACAATCGGGAAGCCGAAGCCGCCGAGGTCGAGGCGCTTTCTCGAGACCGAGATGGCATCACAATTCAAAAATTTCGGCCCGTCACCGATGAGAGTGACTCTTTGCCAGTCCAGCTTGAACCTGCGACCGGGGAAAAGCCGTCAACGTCACAATAAAAAACGTCGCGCTCGATCGAGCACGACGACGATTTCGAATAGCAAGATTGTTGAGTTAGTTTCGAACGCCAACCGCCGGAGCCGGATAACTGATATAGTTGCAGCTTGCCGAGATTCCTTGGCTCACGAGGACAATAGCTTCGAGCTCTGCCTCGACGGCTTTCTTGAATTCGGCGCGCGACATCTGTGGGAAACTATTGTCGACACCTCGCACGGTTACGAAAACCTGCTTGTCGAAGATGAGCGGGTAATTCGTCGGCATCAAGTTTACGCCGTTTAAAAGGTTCAGCACCGAGAGCAAATTCGCTTTCGAAATCTTTGTTGTGTCGAGGTTCACGATGAACTCGCCGTCGGCGAGGTCTTGGCCGCTTTCGCTCCAGCAATCGGCTATTACGCGTGGCTCGGGCTGTGATTCCGCTGCGCCCGTAGCAGGCACGAGAGTGACCGAGAGTGCGGCCGCGATGAAAGTTCCGGCAAGAACAAACTTTGTAATACCTGTGTTAAATTTCATTCTGTTTCTCCGTTTATTTTGTCCGTGTAATTTGAAAGACGTTTCGTTAACTAAAAATACCAATTCACAATCGACTCACCATGGTTCTAATACTGCGAAGCCAGAATTCAACTACGTCTCGTTGATTTTCAATTTTGTCTTTAACTTGCAGTTAAAAGGACCAAAGGAAACCCGTAATGAAAGATCCCAAAAAGCCCCAACAAACTGCGACGCCTCCCGACATTTACGATTACACAGACTTTCAGCAGTACTTAAAGGCGATCTACACTTTTAAAAAACATTTGGATCCGAACTATTCGTTCCGCCGCTTTTCCTCGACGGCGGGATTAAATTCGCCCAACTATCTTAAGCTCGTGATGGACGGAGAACGCCCTCTTACCGTTGCAAATATTCATCGCTTCTCTCGGGCACTCCTACTAGGGCTGAATGAAACCGCATATTTCGAATCCTTGGTGTTGATGAAACAGTCGGAAACTCGCGGCGAACGAGCCTACTATCAATCGAGATCGGCGGAACTTCGCAAAGTTCGCAGAACGAAATCTGTTCGCGCTGCATCGGGCACCGCATTGCTTGAGGATCCTGCGACAACGGCCGTCGTTGTCTGTGTCGACGACGTTCCAACCGATAATGCGGCCATCCAAATTGCGAAAAAGTCCGGCGTCGATTCGAAAAAGATTGAGCTGATTCTAGAGACATTGAAGCGCGAAAAGCTGATCGACGTGATTGAGGGCAAGTACGTGTTGAGCGATCGCTACATTCAATTTCAAGATCGTCAGTCGAAAAGCGCGAATCAAAAGCGTTACATCCGCGCGCAGCTTGAAAATTCAGTTCGAGCTTTAGATACGCGCTACGCTCGCGACGCAAAGATCTTTTGCAAAACATTTACGATTGAGGCCGACGCACTTGAGACGCTGCAAGAACGAATCGCGGAATGGATTGACGAGCTGATGCAGCAAACAAATACGCAGAAGCCCGAACGTGTCGTGCAACTCAACTTGCAGATTTTTTGAATGCGTTGCTGTATTCGGTCCAATGAGGGTCCAGCGGAGGTCACTGAGGGTGGTGCGCAAGTAGTTGTAAGTGCGGCGCGATTTATCGAAAGTGCGGACGATTAAATTGATAGCGGAATGCTGGCGATCGTTTGAAAGCGTCGAGCCGTCTCTTGAGAGGCCGTTGAAGCTTTGTGGCTGTGACTCAATCGCACTGCGGTGCTAAGGCAACGCGACACCGGCGCCGGTGTTGCGCTGCGTCTAGCTCCGAAACTTCGGTTCCGAACTTTCGAGCGGTGCGAAGTTCATCAGAGGGCCGCTGGCGGCACACCTGGACTCCGAAGCAATATCTGCAAGCTTGGCACTTGCCCCTGTGTGCGTTAGCTGCGGATTCACTTTACGAGGTGAATCGAGCCAGGCATGTCGCTCTCGTCTGTTTGAACCTCAACGTTCGCGGGCCTTCGAACTTTGATCGCGGGCTTTCCGTCGGATGATGGAAACACGATTCCGACCTGCCGCCGAATGCGATCGAGGCGACCGTCGAGCCCGAACGCAGTTTCAATTTCATCGAGCGACTTCAATCGATGCGTTCGGTACTCTCTTTCGAGTTCGGAATCGCGGTCTGGGTGTTGAAACCTAACGTGCAGACGCTCGGCCTCGTACTCTTTGATCACCTTTGCGAGGTCGGAATACTTAAAAGCGATTTGCTGGGTCAAGATTCGAACTTGTTCGGAATTTTCGATTCGTTGTTTTGATTCGATCATGTCGGCGATTTCTTTTTCGAAACTGCGAATCTTTGTCATGAGCGAAGTGAGCCGTGATTCATGGTCGCTCCAACGGTGAGTCGATTTCTTTTTCGAGGATTCTTTTGCCTCCGAAGCCGTCGTTTCGGCTTCCGACGCAGGTGCCGCCGCAGTCGGTTGAGACGCGACTTGATCGGCTACCTTGACTTCACCCGCCTTTGAAGTTGCCTCCTGCGCGATTGAGATTGAGGCCGATACTAAAATTGTGAGAACGAAAGCCGCGTGCAGTGCCAAACTGGCTCGACAGACATCGCGACAGACGTCAAAAATCTTTTTCCGTGGGGTCGATTTCCGTAATTGCACTCTGCTCCCAACGAATTCGAACCGCGAGACTTTTGATTCGGTTGATTAAGATCGTCGCCTTCACCGGAGAAACACGGTCAATGCGCAGAACCCCGCCCTTGATACTGGCCATGATTTGGCCCGTGTCCCAGCCAAAGCGCGAGTCCTGCATTGCTTGTCGGATTTCGTCGCGAAGATCTTTTGCATCGATGCCAGAAATGACAATTGATACGACCAAAGGCCCGTTCTTGGCTGCACTCATCTCGCTGTTTGCGTACGCGGACAAACCCAGCGGATCGTTCGGATCAAGTTGAGACATTGTGTCGGGCGCAAGAGTCGCACTCGCCTGGGCGTGATCAGCATCTGGCTCGTAGCCAAGAAATGCGTTCATGTCGATTTCGCTAGCCGGTCTCTGGCCGGCAAGGTCTTTACCAGCCAGGTCTTCACCATCCGCAGTCGGAGCTAGGCTGTCGAGATCGCCAAACGGTGCAGCTTCGACCGCCGAGGGGAGAGGTGGAAAGCCACTCAATTGGCCTTCCGAAAGATTATCAATCGGCATGAGGCCTGGCGCTGGCACCGGCGAAAGAGACTCTGCCGGTTGTGGCTGGTCAGACGCAACGTGGGCTGCGCCGTCCATGTCGACGAATACAATCGCTCCGCAACTTGGGCACGTTACCATTCCATAATCGTCGCGAAGCTCAGTCGAACATTTCGGACACTTCGGAATCAAATCGACCTCATCTGAGAACTTTATCGACCCAAGAATTCAACTAGCGACGCCGCTTTTCACGTTCTTGCGCGCGGCGAGCCGAACGCGATAGGCCGTTTCCACCGCCACCCGGGCCAGGATCATCGGTTGGAGGACCGAAGGTGAGACGCGTCTTCTTGGGCTTCATTGCCTCGAGCTGATCTTCGGCTTCTTTACGCCGAGCCGCGCTGGGCGCCACGTTAGCGCGCGAATCGGCGAAAGATTCTCTTACCCCCGGGCCACCTTGAGAACGACCTGCCGAACCGCCATTCAATTCTTGGCCGTAGTCTGAAGGGCGCCCTTCGTCGGCCGCTGGGCCTTCTTGATTCAGCACCAGCTGAATCTTGAAAAGTTTTTCGAGCGTCTCGCCACGAATGAAGCCATTCATTTCTTCGAACATTTTGAATGCTTCTTGTTTGTACTCAACCAAGGGATCTTTTTGGGCGTAACCGCGCAGGCCGATCCACTCACGCATCTGATCCATACGCTGAAGGTGTTCTTTCCAACGTTGATCAATTGTTTGCAGCAGAATCATCTTCGAAACTTGTAAGAAGAACTGACCGAGATGTGTCTTCTGAAATTCAAGCCCGGCAAGAATCGAGCTCTTTACTTTTTCGACGATTTCGCCAGCCGAAATTTTGTCGCCCCCGCCAGACTCGGATCCGAAATCAACTTCGAGACCGAACTGTTGAAGCATAGCGACTTTAAGACCTTCAAGATTCCACGCCGCACGGCCGGCTTTTTCGTCCACGTACGTATCGAGCAACGCCGACACCTGATCACCCAACATCTCGCGAACGATCTCTTCAAGCTTTTCACCTTGAAGAACTTCGCGGCGCAGGTTGTAGATGGCTGTTCGCTGCTTGTTCATAACATCGTCGTAATCGATCAGATGTTTGCGCACGTCGAAGTTGTGGCCTTCAACCTTTCGCTGTGCGCCCTCGATCGAGCGAGACACCATTCGAGCGGTGATCGGTTCGTCGTCTGGGACCTTCATCATTTCCATGATTTTGCTGACCCGCTCGCCGTTGAACTTGCGCATCAAATCGTCGTCAAGCCCGAGGTAAAACTGAGATTCGCCGGGGTCTCCTTGACGCCCCGACCGGCCGCGAAGCTGGTTATCGATACGACGCGATTCGTGGCGCTCGGTACCGATGATGTAAAGGCCACCGGCCTCGATTACGTCTTTCTTCTCAAGCTCGGTTTGAACCTTAAATTTTGCGACGGCGTCTTTGTACTCTTGCGAGTCGATGTCGTTATACTGCTGGCGCGCCATGAACTCGGCGTTACCGCCAAGAACGATGTCGGTTCCGCGACCTGCCATATTGGTCGCGATGGTGACCGCACCTTTTCGCCCGGCCTGCGCTACGATTTCAGCCTCTTGCTCGTGATGTTTGGCGTTCAGAACTTTATGCCTCACTCCTTCTTTTTGGAGGTAGCGAGAGATCGTTTCTGATTTTTCAATCGTAACCGTACCGACAAGAATCGGCTGTCCTTTTTCGGCACGCGACTTGATGTCTCGAACAATCGACATCAACTTGCCGTTCGCATTCTTGAACACAACGTCTTCGCGGTCGACCCGGCGGATCGGTTTGTTGGTCGGAATCACGGACACGTCGAGGTTGTAGATCTTCTTCATCTCGACGGCTTCGGTCTCGGCCGTACCAGTCATACCCGCAAGTTTTTTGTACATGCGGAAGTAGTTTTGAAACGTGATCGTCGCAAGTGTTTGATTCTCGTTTTTCACAGGAACATTTTCTTTTGCTTCGACGGCTTGATGAAGTCCGTCACTCCAGCGCCGACCCTCCATAAGCCGTCCGGTAAATTCGTCGACGATAATGATTTCGCCGTCCTTCACCATGTAGTCGACGTCACGCGTGTAAAGGTGGTGGGCCTTCAGACCCTGATACACATGGTGAAGAAGATCGATATTTTGGGGATCGTAAAGGTTGTCGAGTTTGAGAAGCTCTTCGACGCGATGGTTGCCGTCTTCGGTGAGAGCCACACTTCGCGATTTTTCTTCCATCGTGAAGTGTTCGACTTTCTTCAAGTGTGGAATAATCGCGTTGATCTGCGCGTATTTTTCGGTCGAATCTTCAGCCGGTCCCGAAATGATCAGCGGCGTACGAGCTTCATCGATTAAAATCGAGTCGCACTCGTCGACAATCGCGAAATTCAGCGGCCGTTGGGCGTAATCACTGAGTTCAAACTTCATGTTGTCGCGCAGATAATCGAACCCAAGTTCATTGTTCGTGCAGTATGAAATATAAGCGGCGTAGGCCGCTTTCTTCT
>JALHOI010000003.1:0-22390 GCA_022843085.1 Pseudobdellovibrionaceae bacterium | reverse complement strand
TCTTCTGCGCATCGTTTTGCCCGTGTGCGATGACGGCTGTTGTCAGGCCGAGCCAGCCGTAGAGTCGACCCATCCATTCGGCGTCGCGCGAGGCGAGGTAGTCGTTGACGGTAACAATGTGAACACCCTTGCCGTCGAGCGCATTCAAATACGCGGGCAAGGTTGCCACTAACGTCTTTCCTTCGCCTGTTCGCATTTCGGCGATCGAACCGCGATGAAGGATCATTCCCCCGATTAACTGCACATCGTAGTGTCGCATTCCCAGAACGCGGGAACTGGCCTCGCGACAAACGGCAAACGCTTCGGGCAGAATGGCGTCGAGTTTTTCGCCTCGTGCGATTCGCTCTTTGAACAAAACCGTTTGATTCTGTAACTCGTTGTCGTTCATCGCCTTGTAGCGCGGCTCGAGAGAGTTAATTTGAGAGATCACCGGGCCAAGCCGTTTCATTTCACGGGCGTGCGCGGTGCCGAAGACCTTGGTAAGAACTGCGTTAATCATGTGGTCAGAATAGCCTTTTCAAGGCTGCGAGGGCACGCCGCATTGCGGTTTTTGGACCTGTCGAAGCACCTCAAAAACCGAAACCGCCACCGCGTTCGAAAGATTCAAACTTCGAACCTCGCCCGGCATCGGTAGCCGCAGGACGCGGTCGGCCCCGCCCGCCAGAGCTTCGACCTGCAGGCGGGTAAGTCCGGTGGTCTCTTTTCCAAAAACCAGCCAATCGCCTCGATGAAAATCGGTCTCGAACAATGAGCGCTGACCCCAGGTCTCAACAAAAAACACCCGTTGAGGATTGGACTCGCGAGCAACAAAACTCGACCAAGCCTCGAAGGATTCGTGAACGCGAAGTGCCAGGCTACTCCAGTAGTCGAGGCCAGCTCGCTTCACACGAGATTCGGTCAACTCAAAGCCGAGGGGCTCGACAAGGTGAAGTTCAGCGTTTGTACCAACACAGGTGCGACTGACGTTACCGGTATTTTCAGGTATCAGTGGCTCGACCAACACCACTCGGCAGAGCGGCGATTCAAGCGATCTTCGAGGCGGCAAAAACGGCTCGGAATCGTTTGTTCGTAGCTTCGACATTGTCGCCTTGTCCCATACAATCTCGCAGAATGGAACGGTCGAACATGGGCCGGCCGAGCCCGAGCTCTAAACCGTGAAACGTTCGGAATATTTCAGTCTTTCTTTTGACTCGCTCGCGGACCGCTCTTAGGTTGAGCTCCCAAGTCACATGAAGAAAATCGAAGCCATTATAAAGCCGTTCAAACTGGACGACGTTGTCGAAGCCCTGTCTGAGATAGGCGTTGAAGGCGTGTCTGTTTCAGAAATTCGAGGCTTCGGTCGACAAAAAGGACGCGCCGAAATTTATAAGGGCGCTGAGTACGTCGTCGATTTTCTTCCGAAGACCAAGTTAGAAATTGTGGTGAATGATGACCTCTGCGAAGCCGCTGTCGAAGCGATCGCGAAGGCCGCGCGCACTGGCAAGATCGGCGACGGCAAAATTTTTGTCTTCAATGTCGAAAGCGTTCTGCGTGTTCGCACTGGAGATAAAGATGAAGCTGCGCTTTGAAGTCCGACCAGACGGTTGGCACGAGCCGAGAAAAATAAACCGCGTCACTTAAAAAGTCGCGTCAAAATCGCGTCACTGAGGAGAGATTATGTCGCCAAATATGTCACCAGCAGAGGTCATCGAGTTTGCGAAAAAAAATGGTGTTAAAATGGTGGACCTGAAGTTCATCGATTTGCCAGGAATGTGGCAGCACTTCACAATTCCCCTTCATCAACTCGAACCCGACGTCTTCGAAAATGGTCTCTTTTTCGACGGCAGCTCGATTCGCGGTTGGCGCAGCATTCATGAATCTGACATGATGGTAAAACCGGATCCCAAGACTGCGCGTATGGACCCATTCATGGAAATTCCGACTCTCTCGCTCATCTGCGATGTTCATGTTCCCGAAACCGGCGAGCCCTACAATCGAGATCCCCGTCAAATCGCAAAAAAAGCATTGTCCTACCTTAAGTCGCTCGGCATTGCCGACACCGCCTACTTTGGGCCCGAAGCCGAATTTTTTATCTTCGATGACATTCGCTACGAACAAAATCAGCACGGAGCCTTCTATTCAATCGATTCCGACGAAGCCCACTGGAATACAGGGCGCGACGAGGGCAAAAACCTTGGTTACAAAGCGCGTTTAAAAGAAGGTTATTTCCCGACATTGCCACATGACACACTTCATGACCTTCGATCCGAAATCTGCATCGAGATGGAAAAAGTCGGAATGATTGTCGAGCGGCAGCATCACGAGGTCGGGTCGGCACAAGGTGAAATTAACTGGCGTTTCGACAAGATGCTTGAAACGGCTGACAACTTGATGTGGTTCAAATACATCGTGAAAAACGTGGCAAAACGCCATGGCAAGACAGCGACCTTTATGCCAAAACCAATTTTTGGCGACAACGGTTCGGGTATGCACTGCCATATGTCATTGTGGAAAGACGGCGTGCCCCTGTTTGCTGGAGACAAGTACGCCGGCCTTTCGCAAACCGCTTTGCATTTCATGGGCGGAATTTTAAAACATGCACCGTCAATGTGTGCGATCACGAACCCGTCGACGAACTCGTACAAGCGACTTGTACCTGGATTCGAGGCGCCAACTCGGTTGGCCTATAGCTACCGAAATCGTTCGGCGGCCATTCGTATCCCAAATTCTGGAACAAACCCGAAAGCGAAACGAATCGAGTTCCGCACACCTGATCCATCGGCGAACATCTACCTCTGCCTTGCGGCGTTGCTGATGGCTGGAATCGACGGCATTCAAAACAAAATCAGCCCCGGAGATCCGCTGGATAAAGATATTTACGGTCTAAGCCCACAAGAGTTAGCCAACGTGCCATCGGTACCGGCGACTCTCGACAAAGCGCTCGACAATTTGAAAGAAGGCTCAGCCTTCTTGCGTAAAGGTGACGTGTTTTCTGAGGATTTCTTAGAAACTTGGATCGATTACAAGTACTCGAAAGAGGTCATACCCATGCAACAGCGTCCAACTCCCTACGAGTTCTTGCTGTATTTTGATCTGTAGATTTTGACTCGCCTTGCGGCGGGTTATCGACCAGCCCGCTCTGCTGCGGGCTTTTTATTCTGACTTTGTCTGCGACGGTAAGCCGTTAGAAGAGTCGGCGTCCGAATCGCTCTTTGACGGTCTGTCTGTTTTTTTCGATCGAAATACAGATCGCGCCGTCGCCGTTCGACCAACTTGTGCCAGATCGCCTCATGTTTGAGGCAAACCCCGTCGAAATTCAGTTTACGGGATCGTGTTCGAGTCGAACTTCGGTCGTCTAAATCTTCTTTGCACCCGATAATTCTCTTTTCGCATTGGTGACGGATCGTTATGGTGATGATCAATCAATCGGATACGCGCCCGGTGGCGGAGGTTTCATGAAAGACGAGTTCATTCCGTTTATGGTCTACGAATGGCTTCAAGTTGAAGACGGATCAGTGACCATCGGAATCAGCGAAGAGGGCCTCGAAGAACTCGCTGAAGTTTCGGCCGTGAATTTGCCGTCAGAAGGCGAAGAAATCGGCGCCGACGAAGTGTGCGGAGAGATCGAAACTGAGTCTGGCCCGCTCAATCTTTACAGCCCGGTCGACGGAAAAGTGGTCGAAATCAACGCGGCTGTTGTCGAAAATCCTCAGCTCATTTTTGAAGACCCGTACGGCGACGGATGGCTCTTCCGAGTCGAAGCTAAGAATGCCGACGATCTCGACGAGCTGACTGACATCGATTCAGGCGACGACGATGATCTCGACGAAGACGATGAAGAAACCGACGAAGACGAAGAGCGATAGCTCACAGTTAATGGTGAAGTGGCGGAGCAGCGCGATCGAACATTTGTAAAAATGGCGCTGCGAAGCCGTCGATCTCTTGATTGACGGCCAACCGGCGACCTCTTGTGAACGTAAACGCTTCGATTCGGACAACCTTGGCCCCGACACCTGATCCAATTCCTACAAAATTCAAGCGTACCATCTTGTTTCTGCAGGCCCCAACGTACCAGAAGCTCATTCCGTCACGCGCAGGCAACTGATGAACGCGCCCGTCGAAAATCATTCGATCCTGTGGGCCCTGCTCGATCAATGTTCGACCCTCGAAACTGTAGGTGCGAGATGTTGGCACGCCGTGATTGTTATGAGTGATCCACTCCCCTTGAATGCCGCGCGGGCAGTCAGACGGCCGATGTCGCATCTCTTTGAGCTCGACCGGCTGCACCGCTGTCGGTTGAACCACGGCAACTTGACCTGCGTTCGGTGAAGAAGAATCTCCACACGCAATGAAAAAGCCAGACATTGCGACCACGAGGCCGGTGACAGTAAGCGATTTCAAATTCCGATCGACGTTTTCCATACCGGCAGTCGTTGGAAGACCTGTGCCGGCTGAAAGTCAGGTTCAATTCGAATAGAACCCAACGGAAGAAATTCGCGTAACCGCTTTTTACATTCCTAGTGCGAGAATCGTCACTTCAAAGCCCCTAAAAAAGGAACGAGAAATTGAGCGGCATAATGGCTATGACCGACGTTCTATCCGAAGCAAAAAGGCCGACCCAAGGACTCCAAGAAATTTTCGGCTCAGAACCAATTTGAACGCGGTAGCCGCTTCGAATGAAAAGTCCTTCGTAAGACGATTCAGAAACCTCTCTAGCTGAAAAGACACCAACACCGAGATACGGAGACTTCGCCGTGTCCGCCGAAAAGTTGTACTGTGCGCCGAGGCGTGTTTCGAGAGACCCCCACGAGCGCACGACGGAGCGAACAAAACCGATCTCGGCCGTGACTTGCCAGTGTGCCGATAACAGAAGTCCGAAGCCGGCGGTGCCGCCAAAACCAACTCCGCGAGAGGGAGAGTAGCCGACGGCAGGAGCCAAAGTGAATTCGTGGCGCTCGCTCGACTCTTTAGCTGAAACGCTTATCTCTTCAGCCAAAGCAATAGATGTCGAGAGGAGCACCACAATGAACAGCGCGGTTTTTTTCATGCCCTAAGCCTTAGGCTTTCAGATCACCGAAGTCATTTCCACGCGACGCGATCTTGGAACGTTGTGTTCCGAACTCGAATCAGACGCTAGAAAAAAAACGGCCCACCTACGTGAGCCGTTTTTTTTGCAATGAGGCGAATTTGAACCGCCAAATTTCTAAGCGGTCTTGCGATCGCCTGACGGCGCACCGTTTGGTGCCGGTACCGAGTGGCTGCTTGGAGCAACGCGCTCGTTCACGTCAGTTTCTTGCCATGCGAGTGCTAGCGAGTCTGACATACGAGTGATCGCTGTGTAGTGTGTTGTCTCAACTGAGAGAAGTGTGTTCAGTACACCCATGAATGCTGAGAGTCCGATACCCACGATCGACTTAATCATTGCCGACGAGATGTGAACCAAAAATCCGTCCATCACTTTTTTCGTGTTGTCGATATTCGAGAGATCCATGTTGCCCAGCTCTGGAAGTCCTGCCGCGATACCCATGAAGGTACCGAAGATTCCGAGTACGAGGAAGAGTCCGGGAAGTGTGGCCAGCAACTCGTTGACAGTCGAAATCGGCAAAACGCCAAACACCCGCGAGAAGTACGGGTTCGTGTCAAATGTCGAACGAACAATATCTTGAAAATCATTTCGACCCGAACGTTCAACACTTTTCTTCAAGTAACCTAACTGAACGACAAGCTCTTCAACACAGCGCTGAAGCGCAGCGTGCAGCATGAACAAACGATCAGCGAACGATTCGACCTTGTCGAGGCTTCGCAGCTTGTAGCGATCGTTGATTTCAAAGCACTCGAGATAAGTTTTCTCAAGAAGTGCTCGAATCAGTCGCGAAAATGAACCCACGCGAGGTGCTTCGCCCTGTGCGACAGCGCGAAGGTAGAAGTGTAATCGCACCGCAAATTCACGAGCGAACCGAAGTTCGGCTTTAATGACCCAAAACAGCGAAATGCGCATCAATACCGCGATGACGAACATCACGCCCATGATTGGTACGATGTAGTTCGACGCTGCATTGAAGATATTCGCCATCAGCAATTGGCTGACTGCATCTTGTTGCATCTCCATGACGACCTATTCCTTCAGCGTGAATCGAATCACGACGATTTGGTGTTTCTGACAGTTATTATTTGCGCAGTAATCTGAATCAGCGCCGCCCCCAGAGGCTGGAGCACGATCAGCCGTCAGGTAGCTTCGACCCGAAACTTTGACCAGCGGCAAAAGATTCTTTTGTTTATCAAACGCTATTTTTCGTTGGTCGAAGGCAAAGTCGAATATCGATTTTGCGCGTCTGTAGCTTAAATCCATGTTGTAGTTGACGGCCGCGCGATCGGCTGCCGCCATTGACTGCGGGTCAACCACGCGGCCCTGAAAAGTCGGCGAAGCGAATCCTACGATTTCTACCGTATCTAATTTTCGCGCGATCTCGGCGTTTTCAAACAACGATTTGGCGTAGACCGGCATCATCTTGCGAACGACAGCGACCATTCCCGGCTTCAGCGTCGCAGAGCCGGTATCAAAGTACTCGTCTCCGAAAGAAATAGTTAGATCGCCCGTTTTTGGATCAACCTCAGCATCGATTCCGACAGCGCGAAGATTCGACTTCAGCTGAGCCGCCAAACGCCGCTGGGCACCTAACTTCGTAACACTGGTGTTGAGATCGCGCTGCAAAGTTTGGTTGGTTCTCTGAAGAGCACCAATCGAGTCGCCATACTGCTTTTCTGCCGACGCGAGTTTTCGTTTGGTGCCTTCAAGATTGCCGGCAAGATCTGCAATCTTATCGTTCATCTCTTTTTCGGCCTGAGCTAAACGCTGTCGCATAGCAGCCTCAGCCGATGCCTTTTCAGACGCCGTCATCTTCGCTGCTCGCAGCTGTCCTTCAAGTTTTCCACGCTCGCGTGCAACACCAGCCGCGTATTCGGCCTTTGCCTCGCCAAGCTTGCGCTCATACTCGCCTTGGGTTTTTTGTAAATCACCCATCAGCCGTTCAGTTTCGCGGGATTTCGCGGCCAGCTGCGCTTCGGCCTGACCCAGTTTGCCAGCAGTCTGCCTTTGCTCGCCCTCAAGCTGCGCAATCTTTTGGTTCATCTCAGCTTCGCTCGCATTCATTTTTTCTTTGAGTTCACGAGCTGCCTGCGCCTTTTGTGCGGCCGTAGCCCGTGCTGCTCCGATTTGTTGCTCGTACTTTTCTCGGTCCCGAGCAACCTGTGCCTCATGCTCGGCGCGGGCCGACTGCATCTGCGATTCGAAGTTCTCTTTCGATTTTTTTAGGTCGGTCGAAAGTCGGGTCGCGAGTTTTGACTTACGATCGAGTTCAACCTGAGTTTTTTCAAGCTCTTGGGTCGCGTCTTTGTTTTGATTCTCCAACTGAGCAATCTTGCCGCCGGCTTCTTCACGCTCCTGGCGAATTTTTGCCTCTAAATCTCGGCGCTGCTTGGCCGACAAGTTTTTTACATTCTTTAAAGATCGTTCGCGCTCGGCCAAACTTTCACGAATCTGAGCGATACGTTTCTTATTCGCTTCGATTGTTTTCTCTTGGACTTTCGTTTCAGCGTCGAGCGTGTCGATCTTGACGTCTTTTTCTTCAATACGGCCGTCGCGATCATCGAGCATCGTCAGCTGTCGCTTCGACTTCGCCGAGCTCACCAAGTTTGCATTTACGATATTTTTGATCAGCGCTTGATACTTATTGAGGCCATTGAACTTGAGCTTCGCTTCGCGCGCCTTTGCCTGCGCATCTTCGTACTCGTTTTGAGCGTCGTTCTCTAACAGTGCGAGTTTTTCTTCGAGATCACGGTACATCGCAACTTCGTCTTGCGAAGCGCCTTTGTCGATATAGTCATCTTTAAGTACTTCGTAGGCTTTAACCTGCTTCTCAAGTTCGCTCATTCGTGCGCTCGAGACGCGCAGTTGCTCTTGCGCAACAACAGCGGCTGCACCACCGCGCAAGTTTGCAACGACGTAGAGAAGCAAGAAAGTGACGGATAATACGAGGAAGAGATCCGAATACGAGGTCCACTGATGGCCCGTGCCGTGTTCTACCTTATGCTTGATACGTTCAAAATCGAGTCCCATGTGAAAATTATCGGTGGCGACGTCAGAACCATAAAGTCTGGTTTAAAAGTCGCGACTCGACGAAGAACCGCACCGACTAGACGTTTGCGGGCGCAGGCCCCACCAATCTATAAAGCAGGGGGGCGCTTCAGCTCGAGACTAAGACGTTTCGATCAACTTTCGAGTTTGGAAAAAGTGACGCGCCTTTGGTCACGTCGAGTCGAGTCTTTAGGGTGAACTCTCAACCGACGACCGGTATTTGCCGAAATAGTGTGTGAGCCGAAGAATATCGACGAAGATAAGACAGGCACAAGTGGGGATCTGACGTGACAGGAAATGCAGGATCAGACTTCAGAATAAAGCTGCTCGTGGTACATCCCGACGGCCGACGACAGAAGTTTCTCGTCACTTTTCCAGAGCGACGAACTCTTAAGATCGATCAACGCTACATCGGCTTGCCGCTGACGTTGCGAGTTGATTTCGTACCAGGCGCGATTATCGCTCGCCCCGGCACCGGTCACGCACTTTCGATCGCAGGTAAACCGGTTAAAGAACACTCGCTGACAGTTAACGACGTTGTCGGAC
Source organism: Pseudobdellovibrionaceae bacterium (assembly GCA_022843085.1). Classification (GTDB taxonomy): domain Bacteria; phylum Bdellovibrionota; class Bdellovibrionia; order Bdellovibrionales; family JAMPXM01. The sequence goes on along the minus strand of JALHOI010000003.1, from coordinate 13,731 downwards.
TTGATCAATACTCAATCGAATTTCTTGAGCTGCCCGAACCGCTTCCCATGGAAGAGGCGACGCGCTTTGTTTCAATCAACGATATCAGCGAAGCCACAGTTGTCGTCTCATCTCGAGGCAACGACCCGATGGACAACACGCCGTTACCGGTTGCGCCTGCGCTTCCGCACCGACCGCAACCACCGTATGTTGCACCGGTCGCACCCGCCTACGTTCCAGCAGCTCCGCCTCAGCCGTCCTATGCACCGCCTGCGAACGTTCCCGCGGCGCCGCCCGCCCAGTCATCATACCAACCGCAGTTGTATCGTCCCGATCCAGAGGATTCGACAGCTGTTATTCGTCGCTTGCAAGTCCCAGGAAGCGCGAGCTCAAACAACAATCAATATTCAAACTACGCAAATTTGCAGCCCACCGGTCGAACCGGTGACACGGCGACAGGGTTCACGTCACCAGGGCTTTCAAATACGAGCGGTGGAACAAACTCGGGTTTTCCTTCAGATACCGCAACTGGAGTTCGCGCGAACCCCGGCGTGCGATTCGGAAAAAAACATCTCTTTGTTGCGGGTGCAGCGCTTGCTGCGTTGACGGCCTATATGGTGTTCGGCCCGGGAACAAATTCGAACAACGCGCCAACCGAATCCACCGAACTTGCTTCGGAAAGGGGGTCTGATTCTAACAGAGCTCCACAAGATGAATCAGGCGAAATGAAACCTATGGATCTGCCCGATTCGGTTCCAGCCACAGAGACAGCTGACACCTCGACTTCGACAGACTCGTCGGCAGATCTCATTCCGTCACCACAACCTATGGTCGCATCGCCCGTACCAATGGTGACAAACACGGGTGACGGCGCCGGTGGACCGTCCGAATCGCCCTTCGACGATAAAACTGGATTTGATCCAATGGCGGTTGACGGCTTTTTTGATGCGGTCGATGCAGGTGACGAATCGAAAATTAAAGAGCTTATCGACAAGAGGCTCGTCGACGTAAATCTGTCGCGTCGTCGCGGCTATGCAGCTTTGCATTTAGCAGCTGCACGCGGCGATCTTGCAACTGTGAAGTTTCTCTTGAAGATGAAAGCTGATCCAAATGTTCTCGACGGCTCTGGCGCGACACCTGTTATGTGGTCAGTTTTCCGCCGACACGAAGATGTTGTAAAATTCCTCGGTCCAAAAACAGACCTGAAAATCGCTCGCCAGGGTGGAGAAACTGCATTCGATCTTGCCAAGCGAATGAAGATGACGCGCGTCCTGAAATCTTTAGACCCCGATCCAAAGAAGACGGCCAAGTCAAAGAACGCAAAGAAACGCGTGCCAACTTCGCTTCCAAAGAAAAAGTAATTTCACCCCACGGGCGCGTGCTGATCGCGCGATCCGCGGTCAAATCCGACAGCTAGAAAATTCGACGACGATCCATCGTCGCTTGGTGCGCGCGTGGCGGAATCGCGTGTAATTTGTTTCGCCGCGATGGCGCGCGTGTGTTTCGTCGCTCAGCGGAAACAGATTTCGCGCCACGCAGTTCGGTGTGCGGGCGAAGTAATCCCTTGTTTGGGCGACGGCAGTCTAACCCGTTCCGCTGATGCGATGTTTAGAACTGATTGCACAGGCTCGCGACGGCTGCAGCGATTTTTTATCAAAGGCACCATATTTTTTTACGCCGGCGGACCGTGAGCAGCTCGTCGGTTTCAAATCGACATAAGATGCATTCGATTCTAAAATCTTCGGCGGCGACGGATGAATGGAACTTCGCAAGCCTGCGAGACCAGATCATCCATTCGGTCACAGCCTAGAACCTTTCGCTGGCATCAATAGCTGATCGAATCCGGGGAGAAGCACTGTTCTTAACCTGATTCTTTACCATCGGTCACGTAAGATTGCAGAGTGCGCTCAAGACAGACATCGATGATCAAAAAAACTAACAGCGATTACGGCGGCAAGCTCCGAAATGCCCGGAAGGGTCGCGTCGGCCCGAGGCCCGTCTCGACGAAGCACACGATGCATCTGATCTTGAAGTCTTCGCAAGCGACGGGCGACTGGAACTTCGCGCGCCCGCGACACGCTTCAAACATTCGCCGCATCGTCGATAAATTCGCTTTCGTGTACGGTATACAGATCGTTTCTTTCGCGAATGCTTGGAATCACCTGCACCTACAGATCAAGCTATCAAATCGTTTTACCTATGGTGCTTTCATTCGCGCCATCACCGGCGCTGTAGCGATGAGTGTGACCGGACGTTCGCGCTGGACAAAAAATCAAGAAAGCCAACCGAAGCGCCCGCGAAACAGCGAGGCGGACGCTGGCGTAACCGCCGCACCGAAAAAGTTTTGGGATCACCGACCGTTCACGCGCATCGCGGATAATTTCCGCGCGTATCTTAATCTGCGCGACTACGTTCGAATGAATGAGTTCGAAGCGAAGGGCTTCGCACGCCGGCTCGCACGCGGCATGGTCCAGACAGAGAAATTGTTGTGGGACGGCGGCTAGAGAAGCGGAGAAAACAGAACTTCCGCCGGAAGCTTGGCGCAGCGCCGTCGGGCTAAGACGTCGGCACGTCGCTCTGAAGCAAGCGGCTCATGATCACCGAACGATAGTTCGTAACCTCCCACTGGGTGTGCGAAACGATCTGATAGCCGCGCCGCTCGTAGGTCGCGATCAGATCTGCCGCGTGTTCGGAGGTGTCGAGAGCCAGCTCGCGAGCTCCCAACTCGCGCGCGCGGCGCTCGACAAGATCCATCATCAACGCGCCGTAGCCGCGGCCTTGAAACTTCCGGCCCACCGCGAATTGTCCGAACGAAAAAACTCCAGCGCGGCGATAGTACTCGCAGCTGCTGAGCGTTTTCTCGCGGTACATCGTCACCGTCCCCGCAATCTCGTCGGCCGCAAAAGCGAGGTAAGATTCGCCTTCACACAATCGTTCGAGTGTTTTCGACGGCGGCTGATGAGTCGCCAGGTAGCGCATTCCTTTTACGGCCAGCGGAGCATAAGCTTCGTGAAGCATCGCCGTGAGCGGCTCGACACACGCAGCATGCAAAACAGGATCAAATCGCACTATAGACGGATTCGCCACGGCGCCGTTGTAACCTATAGTTCGAAAAAATCAATGGTCGTCGCGAAGGTCACCGCTTTAAAGCGATTCTAACCCTCTTCGCTGGCAGCCTCGGAAACCTTCGAGGCTTCGCCGATCGCAATCTCTTGAATCTCTTTTCCATCGTGACGGTAAAGTTTTGGCTGCTCGTCTTGCACGGTCGCAATCGCGACCGGGCGACCCCAGATAGCCTGAAGGTTTGAGAGAGTTTCGCGCATGTAGTCGGGCTGCATCTCGATGCCTTCGAAGAGGTGAGTCAACAAAAGCTCGCCACGATTTTCGAAGTTTGCGTCTTGAACCTGAATGATCGGCTGACCAAAATTCGTCAGTTGAAACAGCAGCTGCCGCTTGATTTGTGGAAAGTCGCGCGTATCGACCTCATAGCTGCCTGTGCGCTTATTAAATTTGTAAACGAACATCTTGTTCGCAACACAAAAGTCTTCGGTCAAAAATTCGTCGATGAACGTGACGTCGTTGTAGTTGCGACGAATCTCGAAAATCTTTTCGCGGCCGAGCCCCAGCTTTTTATCCCAGCGGTTTTTGGCTTGAACATCGTCGCAGTCATTCCATTCTTTGCCGAATTTGCCCTTGTTCCAGCGATCTTCGATATCCCGAAACAATTCGATGCCGACTTTGTAAGGGTTAAATCCGTTCGGAGCCATCGCCATTGTGCCTGAATGGGCATCGGCAAAATCAACAACTTCGGAATCGCTCAAAACGTCTTGAGTCATGATTTTTGAATGCCAGTACGATGCCCAACCCTCGTTCATGATTTTCGTCATGCCTTGTGGTGCAAAGTAATAGGCCTCGTCGCGGATGATCGAAATAATATCCTGCTGCCAATTTTTAAGCGGAGCATGATGCATCAGAAACCCAAGCACATCGCGCTGAGGCTCGGCGGGAAATTGCGCCTTTCGGGTTGTTTCGGCAGCCGCCTTCATTTTCTGATGGTCGACAAAATCTTTCGGGTTGATGTACTCATCCATGTAGTCACGATTCACCCGAAGCAGTGCGGCTTCTGACGATTCGCTTGCCGGATCGACCTGCTTTTTTGAATCCGCCACCGCGTTTCGAGATTCGGCCGCCGATTGCTGAACGTAGGGCGCATGGCGGTCGATCAAATTTTCAAGTGAAAGGACTTTATCGATAAAGTCTTCGACCGTATCGACTCCGTAGCGGTCAACGTAGCGACGTATTCGCGTGGCGTGATTCGCCATTTGATCCATCATTTTTCGGTTGGTTGGCGAGAACCATTGGTTGTTCTTAAAAAAATCGCAATGGCCGTAAACGTGCGCCATGACAAGTTTCTGGTCGACCATGCGGTTACCTTCCATAAGGTACGCGTAGCAGGGGTCGGTGTTCACAACCATTTCGTAAATTTTTGAGAGGCCGTACTCGTAACTTTTTGAAAGCTGCTCGTACTCCATGCCGAAGCGCCAGTGCGGGTACCGAACGGGAAAACCGCCATAAGACGCGAACTGGTTGATTTGATCGTAGGTGATCAGTTCAAAAATTGTCTCGAACATGTCGAGACCGTACCCCTCGGCCACTTTCAAAATCTTGATGCGCCACTTTTCAAGTTCGGGAGTCAGATTTGCCATCTAGCGGCCCTTCCCCAAAAAATCTTTAATCGAAGTGAGAATCTTTTCTCGGCTTTCGATCTTCGAAATCACGAGGCGGTCGTCATTCGGAAATTCTCGTTCAAGATCTTTCGCGAACTGACCGCTTCCATACTTCGACTCGACCTGCCCGTAGCCAAACTGATTCACGTTCGGCAGAAAGAATTCTTGTAAAAGTCGCATGCAAAATCGTGTGTCTTCGCCTGACCAATTGTCTCCGTCAGAAAAATGAAACGGATAGATGTTCCATTTATCAGGCGGGTAGTCGGTCTCGATAATTTCTTTGGCAAGCTTAAAAGCCGAACTGATCAGCGTTCCGCCTGATTCGCTGGTCGAAAAGAAAGTCTTCTCGTCGACTTCTTTTGCTGTCGCATCGTGAATGATAAACCGGGTCTCGAGGCCCTTGTAATGTTTCTTAAGCCACGTATTGATCCAGAAACTTTCAAGTCGAACGATCTCTTTTTGTTCTTCACCCATCGACCCCGAGACATCCATCATGTAAATCACGACAGCGCTGGCTTGCGGCTTCACGACCGGTTTAAAAGAGCGGTATCGAAAATCACCGCGCTGGGGAACAATCACAGGATTTTCGGGAGTATAAACACCACTCGAGATATAACGCTGAAGGGCTTTTTTATACGATGACTTAAAATGCCGCAGACCCGCAGGTCCGACCGGAGCCATCGCCGAGTACTTATTCTTTGTTGTCTCTTGCCGTGGTCGACCCTTTGGCTTGATGTCAGGAAGTTCGAGTTCTTCGCCCAAGATTGTGGCCAGCTCATCCATCGTGACACCGACTTCAATCGCGTGCTGACCGGGCTGATCGCCCGCTTCGCCGGTACCCTCTTGAGGTTCGCCATTCATCGGGTCGCCCGGTTTGCCTGAACCCTGGCCGACACCGCCACGCTGCTTCGGCCCATATTTAAAACGAGGAATATCAATCGATGGAACGGGAATTTTCACGATGTCGTTCTCGCGCTTGCCGATCATCTCGCCATGCGTGACGTACTTCTTAAAATTCTCTTTGATCCGGCCACGCACGATATCTCGGAAACGGCCTTGATCTTCCCGAATCGACATTCACTCTCCAAACCGCAGAAAGGAACAGATAACGAAGAAAAAATCTGCTCGGGCTACTTATTCTTCACATCTCCGCGAGCAAAGATGCTTGCGACGTAGTGAAGAACATCGTTGGCCGAAATCTCGTCGTAACCGTAGTCCTTGATAAGGCGGGACTTTACGATATCGATTTTCTCTTGCGTCTCTTTGTCGACGACAGACGAAACCAGCGACGTCAGCTTGATCGAATCTTTTTGATCTTCGAAAAGCTTAAGTTCGATGGCCTTATGTAGCCGCTCGTTCGTTTTGTAATCGAATTTTTTGCCCTCAATCGACAGTTTGCCGATGTAGTTCATGATCTCGCGGCGGAAGTCGTCTTTACGAGATTCAGGAATTTCGATTTTCTCTTCGATCGAGCGCATCAGCCGCTCATCCGGTTCTTCATCTTGACCCGTAAACTGGTTGCGAACGCGCTCTTTGTGCGTCACAGCCTTAACGTTGTCGATGTAGTTCGCGCACAGACGAGCCAAGGCTGAATCGTCAGCCGAAATTGCACGTTGAACTTCTCCCTTGATAATCTCTTCGTACTCTTGCCGAACGACGCCAAGCAATTCTTTAAACTCATTGCGAAGTTCATCGTTCGAAAGCAGTGCGTGGCTTTTCAATCCCGATTCAAGCTCGTTCAAGACCATGAACGGGTTCACGGAACCGCGGTTTCCCTGCTGAGCATTCACCAAAGCATTCGAAAGCTTATCTTGAATGTAACGTGGAGAGATTCCGTCGAACCCTTCTCGAGTCGATTCTTTGCGAAGTTCTTTGACGTTGTCTTCGGTATAATTCGGAAGCGTGCGGCCATCGTAAAGTTTCATCTTCTGAAGCCGAGTCAGATTGGCCTTCTTGGGCTTCTCGAGCCGCGTTAGAACCGCCCACATCGCCGCCATTTCGACCGTATGTGGTGCGATCGAAACACCGCGAAGCTTTCGCGAGTTAAAATCTTTTTTGTAGATATTCACTTCGTGGCGCCACTTCGTGATGTACGGAATGTCGATTTTCACTGTTCGATCGCGAAGAGCTTCCATGAACTCGTTATCCTGAAGACGGCGATACTCGGGCTCGTTGGTGTGACCGATAATCACTTCGTCGATGTGCGTCTGCGCGAATTTCTTTGGCTTAACTCGGTGCTCTTGCGACGCCCCAAGCAGGTCGTACAAGAACGCAACATCAAGCTTCAACACTTCGACAAATTCAATCACTCCGCGATTGGCGACGTTAAATTCACCGTCAAAGTTGAACGCACGCGGATCCGAATCTGAACCATATTCCGCGATCTTGCGGTAGTTGATGTCACCGGTAAGTTCGGTCGAATCTTGGTTCTTTTCGTCTTTAGGCTGAAAGGTGCCGATGCCGATACGGTCGGCTTCGCTTAAGACCAGTCGCTTGACACGAACGTGCGACAAAACTTTCGTGACGTCGCCAGCATAACGTTCCATCAAAGACCTAAAGATGAATCGCGACGGTGGCGAAAGTTCGCCCTCAATGTTCACGCGAAATTCAGTTTTGTTTCCGCGATTAAGTTCTTCGACCACTTTCGGGCGAAGATCGTCGGGAATTAGAAGCAACGGCTCTTCGTGCATCGGCGACTGAAACGACTTTACTTCTTTGCCGAGCAAACCTTGAAGCTCACCTTTTTCGTCGACCCATTCGAAGGTGTACATGGCGCCATTGTCGGTCTTCGAATAGTTTTCGATACCGCGCTTCAGCGAACGGCAAATTGTCGACTTCGCTGAACCGACAGGACCGTGAAGAAGAATAACGCGTTTTTCTGTTCCATAGCCGAGTGCGGCCGATCGAAGCACGTTGACGAGTTTCATCAACGAGATATCGAGGCCGAAGACGGCGTCTTTACCGTCGTTGTCGGCGTCGTCAAAAAACTTGTAGCGCACGATTTGTTTCTTGAAATCGACGTATTCCTCAGAACCCTTCTCGATGACCATGTCGTACATGCGTTGAAACGCATTGCGGGTCACCTTCGGATTGTCTTTCACCAGGGCGAGGTAGTCGTTAAACGTACCCGACCAAGACAGATCGCGGAATTTTTTATTCCCGTTCCAATCCTTAATTAGGCCCGCGAGGTCGAATGAATTACCTGAACCTGAAGCCGCCCCTGAATTACCCATCAATGTTCCCCTTTGAGACGTTCCCCTGTAAAAATTGTGACAGACCAACGGCCATGCTCCAACCAGAAACCGACAGCAGCGTCTAGGCCGAGAAGCAGATACACGAAAGCCTCAATTCTAGACGTTGATCGGTAACGTCCTGGCGGCACCTTTTCTGGCGTCCCAGTGATGGCGCCCATAAGGAGGCGCTATTGGTTCTGAATAACTTTGAAGCCGCGGGGCGGCTCGAGCTGCCAAAGCTCGGAGCGTTCTGCAATTTTCGCGACGACGGGCTTCAAGCGCATTTTGACTTTTCCGCCGTCGGCGGTCTGGACCTCGAAATCGACTTCCTCGTAACCGCGGCTTCGCTGAAGCGAAAAGCCGTCGGCACTTGAACAGATCTGCAAAGGCTCTTCATCGCGGCAGGTGATCTTCCGCGCGGCCAGGGCTTTCGCGTCGAATTCGCGATCGAACAGAATTGCTTCAACCTCGGACGGAGAAATAGGAAAAGGAAGAATCGCCTCGAACGCGCGATACGAATTAGGTGCGATCACGAACCTTCGCTGCCGCGGCAATAGAATTCGAGTCTCGGCTTTGTTCCAAGCAATTGTTCCACCGTAGACACCCATCGCACCCGAGACTTCGATTCGCCCGTTTCCCGGCGTTCGCGATACGACTTCAAGGTTGACCGTCCAACTTTCTTGTTTCGAACCCTTGCCTGTGCCTTTGCCAGACACCATTGTCCGACTGGCCGAGCCTGAACCCCGCCACTGGCCAAACTCAGAAGAATTCGAACGGGGCTTGCGAGCCGTTTCGGTGATGGGCTTGGTTCCGCAGCCGAAACCTGAAAGAACCAAAATGAAAATGGCGACCGCGGCGTGCGACCTACTATTTTGCTGAAGCCGGGCGGCGAGTCGTTGTTGTCGCGTTATCTTGTTGCCGATCGATGACCACAATTTTCGCACGAATCTTTTCGATCGAAACCCCGCCGGTGTCTGATCCACTGTTGGCTTCAACATGAACTCCGTCTCGCCCGCCCTTATTTTTATCTTCTTCTGCAATCGAAGCTGCCTTTTCGTAGAGCCGCTTCGCTCGTTCGGGCATACGGAAGTAATAGTAGGCGTCTCCGAGGTGATCGGCAATGATCGCTTCGTCGGGTTGCAGCCGGTGCGCGTCTTCTAAAACTTTGACGGACTCTTCAAACGAACCCCGCTTAAATAACACCCACCCCAGTGTATCCATGACATATCCATCTTGAGGCTTGAGTTCGAGGGCGCGTCGCGCCAATTTTTCAGCCGTTTCCAGCTCGGTTCCGGCTTCCGCGTAGGTGTAGGCAAGGTAGTTTAGCGCCTGAACGTGGTCAGCTTCGATCGTAAGTACGGCTTTCATGGCATCGATCGTCGCGCTTCGATTGCCGGTACGGTCGTACATGTTGCCAAGAAAATAGTGAAGCTGAGCATTTTTAGGAAACCGCTGAACGGCGTCTTTCAACATCGCGGCCGCTTTCGCAAACTCGCGACGATCATCGAGGTGAGACGCGTAGAGCGTGTAGAAGGGAGCATGGTCGGGCATCTCTTTGATCGCTTCTTCCATCGTGGTCACGGCCTTCGCGCTGTCGCCGACGATTTTGTAAAGATACGAAGCATGAATTCGAGACTCAGCAAAAAATGGGCTCGCCTTTTCGATCTTAAGAAAGTGAGGAATAGCCGCTTTATAGTCTTTTACTTCTTCGTAGACCGCCCCGAGATAAAATCGAACTTTGTCAGCTGACGGCATCCGTCCAAGTAGGTCTTCGAGTTTCGTAATCGCCTCGTTGTAACGCTTCTCTTGAATGAGAATAAAGGCGATCTTAACCCGCGCATTTAGATCTTCGGGATCTGACGATTCGATAATGGCAAACTGCTGAAGGGCCTGTGTGTATTGCTCGCGCTCGAGATAAACCTGAGCGAGAGTTTCGGCGACCGTCGCATTCGGACCGTGCTTTTCTTGAAACGCGGCGTAGAGGCTAATCGCTTTTTCTTTGCGCCCGGTCGTTTCATACAGCGCTCCAAGGGACAAAAGCGGGTCAACAAATGACGGTTTTTGAAAAAGCGACTGAAGAAACGCAGCTTCAGCACGGCCTCCGACGTCATCTTTGTTGTCTTCCAGACGCACGCGACCCAAGTAGTACCAAGCGACATGCGCATTTGGATTCTCAGATTTTTTTGCGAGCTTCTCAAATCGTGCGGCGGCCTCGCCAAATTTCTTTTGCTCGGCAAACAAGGCACCCACGAACATCGGGGCATCAAAGTTCTCAGGCTGCATTTTTTGAACAGTTTCGTACTGGTTCAACGCCTCGTCAAAAACCCGAAGTGAGGAGTAGAGTCCACCGAGCAACATTCTCGCATCGACGCTGCTCGGATTAATCTCGATTGCCGATTTGGTCTGATTGATGGCTTCGCTGACCATTCCTTGCTTTACGTACTCGCCCGCAAGGCGCAGTCGCACCGCGGTCGACTGTGGATCATAAACAAGCGTAAGACGATATTCTTCGATAGCTTTCGCTGTATTTCCTTCCAGCGAAAACGTTTCGCCGAGTGTGAAATGAAAATCAGCCTGAGCACGCATGCTGTTTGAATCGAGAGTCTTATCGATGTCCCGGGGAATTCCCATCGAGGCCGGCGCGCGATCAACGATGTCGACAGTGCTATCGGTAAACGCGACAGGCGCAGAATCTGATGTCCACTCGCTTCCAGTGGTCGCGCAACCTGTAGCGAAAAGCAGAATTGCGGCAGCGCGCGAGAGGCTTCGAAGAACCGATTTCGAACTGGGCATAAAACCCTCCAGTTCTCGAATCGGCCTCTTCTGATGCGGTCTTGAAGGAATCCGGACATTCCGAAGTAACCTTTTTCGAAATCAGGACTCGACCCATCGGAAAACCATGTTCGGCATCAACGAATCTTATGGCGGGCCTGAACAAAACCGACGTCATCACCGACAAAATTGAACTCAGCGAGAGAATGTCCCGAATCGAGACGTGTTAGAGCTTCTTTCGAATCGCATTCGCTATTTTTACCTTGCGACCAAACGATGACACCCTCAGAGACGATTTTGTACTGGTAGGCGTGCCCCCAAGGATCTTTCCCAAGCACTCCCGACCGAAGAGCCGGGTCGCCCATTTCTGACGCCGGAGCTCGGGCGCCCCGCGATGGATCGGTCGCTGGTTCCAAGTCGAGACCTTCAGCGAGTTGGAGTGCGAAGGCCTCGCTTTGTGCTTTCGCCAGAGGTGTTTCGGTATCGGCCGCGAGCTCGGACAAAACGCCGCCTATCAAAACCGCCATGGCGCTCCACAAGCCCATGACAATCGCGAGGTCTGTCGTCCCGAAGCGCCGGTTCGAAATTGCTTCAGTTCGCGGTATCGATCGCATGAGACCTCCGAAGTTCGAGACCAGGTCTGGGTGGGATCGGCACCTAGGTCCGGAAACTTGAGCACCCTAACCGCTCGGCCATAGACGCGAGTCGTTGAAGAAACGCCACTTCTTCTCCCAAGAAGCAGGGCGACATCTCGCGCGACTGGGTCAAAAGTTTCATGAAAGTTATGAGATTTCAGTGGTTTGGGGTTTGTGCTGGCAGTTCGCTCGCCAGCTTGACAAGCTGTGGCGGGCTGCTTATGGTTCGCTCGGTTTTGGGGAGGAAACTTTCTAACGCGCGAAGTAGATCGAACGCTCGAGGACCAACAAGAAATCTGGCAAAAAATCTGGCGAGAAGTCCGGACGGTTGCTTGAAGGTTAAGAGTGTGCGAACGGGCCAAGCGGCGGCAGAGAGATTCCGGGGTGAAGAAAGCTTGCGTCAAGATTCTTGAAAAAGTCTCGAACCAAGCAGAACCACTCGACGAGGGAACGTTTTGAAAAAACGTAGTTAGAAACGGTTTCGAAAATGGGGGAGATATCTCCGATGGGAGGCACTTTGATCAACAACGGACACGGGCCAATGAGCGGACAGGAAGCGGTCCTCATGAATAGCAGTTTGAACAACGGAGGAATGGTGACCAACACCGTTAGCACTCGCTCGAGTTCTAAGACCAAGATCATCAAGCGCTATCAGAACCGCAAACTCTATGACACGCAGCAAAGCTGCTATGTCACGCTCGACGACATCGCAAAAATGATTCGCACCAACGAAGAAGTGATGGTCATCGACAACAAAACTAAAAATGACATCACGGCTGCGACGCTGACACAGATCATTTTCGAAGCAGAAAAGAAGGCGTCGGCTTACGCTCCGCTCTTCACGCTTCGTGAAATCATCCAAAATGCGAACGGTTCGATCTCGAGCTACCTCGCTAAACTCGGAGCGATTCCGCAAGATTTCGCTCGAACTGAAGCTGTTGTCGCCGCTCCGGAACGCACTTCGAACGACGAACTCAAGCAGTCGCTTGAGAACCGAGTTGCAAAAGCGGCCGCTGCCGATTCGACCGACTTCGCCAACAAATTTGCGAGCGAAGAAACACCGAGCCTTCCGAATTCAAACAAGTCCCTCGATAACTAAAAGTCGAAAGACTGAAGCCGATCAAGAGCAAAAAAAACGAGCCGCGAGGTTCGTTTTTTTTATTAAGAAGAACCTGTGGTCGGTTTGAACTGACAGCGAAGACTGAGGGCCAGCGGCTTTCGCCAAACTCGACCTCAAACTTTGCTCAGAAGTCACGACAAAGGCCGAGTGATAACTCGCGATGAAGACACCGATTCTGGACGATTCGGGCTCTCGATTTTATGCGACAATTTGAAGAGTGCGAACTTTAAGGCGTTCATTTGTATTGGTTTCCGCGTTGGTTCTCGCGGTGGTTTGCCTGGGTCAACGCGTCGACGCAGACCCCTTTTGCAAAGCAAGCAGCGGTGCGCCGATGGATGCTCGGGTTCAAGGCTTACTAACAGAACTTGCAGGAAAGTCCGAAGCCGAGGAGCTCGAGGCCGGTCGAGATTGTGCCTCAAGTGTGTGCTCAGATTTTTTTGAAATCGAAAAAGCGGGTTTCCGAGAGGTGACGCGCGACGGGCCGAGACGAGACGCCGATATGAAACGGGTCGACGCCGAGGCCGAGGCCGACTTTCAGGCGCAGTGGCAGTGGCTCTACCAAGGCGATCAGATCTTTCGATCAAGGTTCAGTCAAATTTCGGAAACTACGATGTCCGCTGAAGCGTCCGTCATGGCCGCCGTCGCCCTCGGCGATTACACCGATGCCTTAGCGCAAAGTCTTGCGAGGTCAGAACCTGGCGGGGAATTCACGACGACCGAATCAGCCGAACGTGCGCTTCGGGCCGAACTTACTCGCCGTCACCCGGCGGCCCAACCAGCCCAAATCGACCAATTGATGAGTTACGCGCGCGAGGGCGAAGCAGAAGCGAAACGGTTTGCTCGCACCGTCGAAACTGCAAACTTCGATCAGGCCGCTGAGCCACAGGCCAGACACGCAGCCCTCATGAAAATCTATGGTCAAGTGCGGCAAGAAGTCGAAGCGGCAAAGAAACAAAATCCCGAAGCCCTGCAGGACATAACAGGGACATACAATCTTGATCACCCGATCTTCGAGAAACTAAAATCCGCGCAGTCAAGCGATCCTGTCCGCGACGAAATGGCGCTTCGTAGACTCAGGGAAGTGTCAAAGTATGCGACGGCTTTCATTCGACAAAGCGGGCCAGGCGCGCCCGTTCGAGATGTCCCCCCTTTAAAAGATCTCTTGGATCAGAAAAAATTTTCTGAAAGTGCACTACCTAGCACCCCCCCCTCTTCGTTTGTAAGGTCCTTTGAAAAATGCCGATTGACGCTGCCGGGTAGTCTCG
>JALHOI010000002.1 GCA_022843085.1 Pseudobdellovibrionaceae bacterium | reverse complement strand
ATGAGCTGATCGACGCGTGCGAGGCTTACGCGAATACTTTCGTCTTGAACCATCCCGGGTTTGGCCGCTGACGCCGCTGATGGCGCGGGCTGCAGATTTTGGGGCTGCGCCATGGCCTGCGTCTGAGGCGCCTCGGGCGCCACCTCGAGCGCTACCTCGGACGACATCAAATGATCGATCTCGCGCACCTTTGTGGTTTCCGGGAGTTCGGTCGACGGCATCTCTGCAGCTGGTATCTCTGTCGTCGGCAGGTCGCCCTCAGGAAAGTCCTCTGCGTTCGCAAGTGGAACGCCCAATTGCTCAAGCTCATTCGAATCCAACGAGTTGGTTGCTTCATGGCTTTTGAGCACCGTGTCTGTCGAGGCCGATACGACACCTGAAATTGCGCCCTCAAGTCTGGAATTCAAATCCGAGCAATCGAAAGTCGCGTCAAGGTTGAGCTTAAGACCGTCAAGCATAATCTGAAGCTGGTCTTTACAGGCAAGAAGTAAGTCGACGATCGCCGAATCAACTTTGGTGTTTCCAGCCTTGATTTTTAAAAGCAGAGATTCGATGAGATGTGTGAATGCGCCAAGTTCCATGAAACCGACGGCCTTCGCACTTCCCTTCAAGTTATGGGCTAGGCGAAACAGCTGGTTGATGATCTCTGCATCATCAGGCTTAGATTCAATCTGAAGAAAGCACTGCTCAGCATCTTGCAAAAGCTGTTGCGCCTCTTCGATGAAACCGGCCTTAAGTTCTCTCTCTAAGTCATCCACAGGGCTCTTCTCGGATTAAACCAAAATGTTTCGAGACCCACCATAAAGTTATGGAGGAATCTCCATTTTCATTTTGAGAATCAGCAATGGAGGAATCTCCATTCGGGTGGCCGTGAAAAGATTCCGAAATACTTCTTGATAGATGAATCACAATCATTCGGAGACATGGCCATGCGAAATATAGCTCTCATCACGCTTCTCTTCTCAAGTCCGGTACTCGCCTCGACGCTTGAACCTTGCGGTGAAGTTTCGGTTATCAGTGGTGAGACATGCGAAAGTTCGAGCGTGAAATTCGATCTCTCGAAGTGTAATGAAAAAGAATCAGTCGTTCTTGCGAAGATTTCGTGCTCGAAGACTTCGAACGACGAGTTTACCGCAACTCACCGCGGGCCAAAACACAATTACCGTGCAGTGATTGAACGTAAATCGAGTGGATGGGGTAAAAACGAGTACGAGTTAAAGGGAAAACTTTGGCGCCATCTTCGGGCGCAGTCAGTTTCTCAGCGGGCGCAAACAGAGCCTCAGAAGGATGTTGTTGTCGCCGAAAAACCAGTCGTTGAAACTGCAGCACGCGAACTGGCGGGTCTTGGTGCGCCCGTCGTTGTCGCGCCGCCGGCTCCTCCAACTCAAGTGAGCGACGAGGATATCGCGAAAGTCGTCAACCTGTTTTCTGGCTTCACATTTAAAGGCTCGGTCGATGCCTATTATTCGTATAACTTTAATTCTGCGCCATTGACGACCGCGACACCTACGGCCTTAAACACGCAGTCACAGAACAAATACCACGTGTTCGATACCTACCATGACGATTTGCAGTTCGCGTACGCACGGCTGCAGATACAGAAAGTAACCGGCCCCGTCACGACGACACTCGACCTGGCCTACGGCCCCACCATGCAAGTCGTATCCGGATTCAAAACCGATGCAGGACAAGTCAACGCGAAGCAGGTCTACGCGACTTACAAACCGAATGATAAATGGACGATCGACGTGGGACGCTTCACCACACACCTCGGCTACGAAGTCATCGAATCACAAGATAACTGGAACTACTCGCGAAGTATTCTCTTTGGATACTTTGTTCCGTTCTGGCATCAAGGCGCGAAAGTCTCTTACGCGGCCAGCGAAAAGCTCACGGTCATGGCGCTCGCGACAGACGGATGGAACAATTTGTACGCCGATACAAAACAAAAATCTTACGGCGGACAAATCGCTTGGCTTCCGACCGATTCTCTTTCTCTCTACTTTAACGGAATCACAGGCTCAGCCGCGACGCCGACCAACCTCGATGCATCTGGGGCAGTGAAGGCGCGCACGGTTTACGACTTCATCTCGGTCTACAAAGCCACGAGCAAATTGACGTTTGCACTGAATGCCGACCTCTATCAAATCGGAAATTTCTCGGCGACCGGAATTGCAGCTTACGCGAACTATCGGTTCGACGATGAATGGGCGCTTACACCGAGACTCGAGTTTATCAACGATCGTGACAATTTGGCCTTCGCAGAGACGCTGTCGAACGGACAAGAAGTCACAAGTCTGACGTTGACACTCGAAAATCGACTGACACCGAACGCGGTCGTGCGACTTGAAGGACGTCGGGATCAAAGCACCCAAGATGTTTTCACTCGTGACGGTTCAGCCGTGAATTCTCAAACACTCGGAACGCTCAGCTTTACGACGTCTTTTTAAAATCGACCGACCGGCAGGAGATCCGAAATGCAAGAACTGAAACCGACAGAATTTGATGTTCTCATTGTCGAAGACGAACCTGATTTAAGAGAGGTTTTTGCCGGCATACTCGAGCTTGAGAATCTCAGCGTTCTGCAGGCCTGCGATGGGCAGCACGCGGTTGAACTTCTTCAAGCGGGGAACACGCCTCGATTAGCGTTATGCGATATCATGATGCCTCGAATGGATGGGTTGAATTTTGTACGGTCTGCCGTCGTTCTTCAACCGTCACTCGGAATTGTCATGCTGACAGCCTACGACGAGAACGACAAAATTCTCGATGCACTAAGGTTGGGCGCGATCGACTACATCCTGAAGCCGGTTAAAAGCAAAGTTTTTGTAAATCGGGTCTATGCAGCTTT
Organism: Pseudobdellovibrionaceae bacterium; assembly: GCA_022843085.1. GTDB lineage: Bacteria > Bdellovibrionota > Bdellovibrionia > Bdellovibrionales > JAMPXM01. Next base: position 33,106 of record JALHOI010000002.1, on the reverse strand, counting down.
GAGAGTCGCCGATCTTCGAGCAGGACGTTCGGCCGTCAGTCGAACCGTTGAGCAGGCAAGACAAATCGAATCGATGATGCGAGTCAAAACCGCCGGGCCGCGAAAAACTTAGTCGAGTAAACAGAGAAAGTAGACTCATGCAAAGGCAACTGACCCAGCCGCTCGACGTTGAAGGCAAGCGCCTGTTCTTTAATTTTCTGTACGCTGCGTGGCTCGCGACCTCTGTCTACACCTTGATCTATATTTTACTCGACATACCATCAGCGGCCACCATGTTGGGCGTCGGTGTGTTCGTTCTTTCGCCGCTGACGTGGTGGCTCGAAAATGCAGGACGTCATGTCACGTCTCGCTACCTCCTTATCTTCAGCGCAAACTATTATATTTTTGCAACCGGGCTTGCTTTTGATCAGAGGGTGAACGTTGAAGTCTATTTGATTCCTACAGTCATGGCCGGCCTCATGCTAGGCGGGCAGCTCGATCGAAAGTTTACTGTGTTTACGGTAGCGCTTCCTCTTCTATCTTGGTTCCTTATCAGCTTCGTACCACTCTCAAGCTTGCCCTTCCGCTCTCAAGTTGATTCGAATCGAATCGATTACTTTTCGAAGTTGAATTTTTTCGGCGCTTTTGCAATTTCGATTTTATTCCTGATACTGTTCGAACGCATGCTGAGACAGCAAAGGTCTCAGATGGTGGCCGCAGCAAAAATGAGTTCGCTAGGCGAAATGGCTGGCGGTATCGCACATGAAATCAATAATCCACTCGCGATCATCGCAGGTAAAGCGGGTTTGGCGCGGGCTCGCCTCTCTCGCGAACCTCTCGATTTAGGTATAATTCGCTCTGATCTCGAAAAGATTGAAGAGACTGTGAAACGGATTAGCAAAATCACGAAAGGTCTTCGAGCGTTTGCACGAAATTCGGAAAAAGATCCGATGATAGCAGAAACTCTGGATCGGGTCTTTGCCGATACGCTCGAGCTCTGTTCAGAGAAGTTTCGAAACAAGAATGTAAAGCTCTCTCTGAACGTTCCCGCACAACTTTCAGTTCGATGCCGACCCGTTCAACTTTCACAGGTCTTTATGAATTTGTTGGGCAATGGGCTCGACGCCGTTGAAGACCGAGAGAATCCTTGGGTTCGAATCGACGTCACACGGAAGTCCAACCGTGTTCAGATTAGATTTACCGACGCCGGAAATGGAATTGATCCTGACGTAGTCGCAAAAATGATGAATCCGTTCTTCACGACTAAAGATGCCGGTCGCGGCACAGGCTTGGGACTCAGTATTTCGGCCGCGATTATTGAAGAGCACGATGGACGAATCTTCTATGACGAAACGTCTAAGAACACGTGCATTGTTGTCGAACTACCTGGCTACCATCTCGGAGCCGCATGACGTGTTTAAGGCCAACCTGTTTCTTTTGAGCTGAACAAAAAACGTGATGCGGCTTCCGAATATTACAGGTTGATCTTGCCTGGATCTGGTTGAGGCTTCGGATCAATCATCGCGGGCTTTTGATCAATTTTTTCATCAATTCTAGGCGTTTTGGGTTGAGAGCTCTCGGAGTCTCTTGCATCGGGATCCTGATGAGGAACATTTTTGCCCGGATCTTGTTCAGTTTCATCTGGAGCCTGATCCGGAAGTTTTCGCTCGTTAAAAATGATGGGTAAAATTAGAGGTGCCGCCACTTCGATTCCTTTAAAAAAGATTTTTGCGCCAGCAGCTTTGCCAGACGCCAGTGGCGATGCAAGACTTGCGTAAAACTCAAATCGGGGCCAAACCCATGACCGCGCAGCTCGCGCGCCCGATTCCGGGAACATGAGACCGAAATGCCCCAAAGGAGATAGGATCGTGAAGACAGAAAGAACAAACCACGGATCAGGAAAAAAAATTGCTTTCGTCAGCGGCGGCAACCGCGGTCTTGGATTCGAAACCGCGCGCGAACTTTGTGAAAACGATGTTCATGTCATTATTGGTTCACGTGACCCAGCCAAGGGCGAGGCCGCGGCAGCCAAACTTCGCAGCAAAAATTTTTCAGCTTCTTCCATCAAGTTTGAAGTTACAAATGAAGATGACCACTTAAAACTTAAACGACACATTGAATCTGAATTTGGTCGACTTGATATCCTCATTAACAATGCTGCAATCTACATCGACAATGCGAATGCGTCGCAAACGAAACCAAACTACACGAGCACAACACCTCTTAAAACGATTCGCGACACTTTCGAGACCAACTTTTTCGGCGTCGTCGCGCTCACGCAAACGCTGCTCCCGCTGATCAAGCTCGCCCCGGCGGGTCGAATAGTAAATCTGTCGAGCATCATCGGATCGCTGACACTTCAATCGACGAAAAACTCGCCGATTTCGAATAGCAAAGCTTTCGCTTACAACGCGTCGAAGACAGCGCTCAATGCCTTTACAATTCACCTCGCAGACGAGCTCAAGGGTACTGCCATCAAGGTGAATTCAGCGCATCCTGGCTGGGTTAAAACTGATATGGGCGGTTCGAATGCCATGCTTGAACTTAAAGATGGCAGTAAGACCAGCGTGCGACTCGCTCTTCTTCCGGCCGACGGGCCGACAGGAGGTTTCTTTCACCTGACAGAATCAATTCCCTGGTGATTCGTTAGATCGCGATGAAGACGATCTGACGAAGGGTTGACGAAATTCCGCCGCATTCAGCCAGATTCCGGCCCCAAGGCCTCGTTAGCGTCCGCTCACAGACCTAGGTCTTGCGACTGTTTGGGCAGGCACATCAAATCTCGACTGGAAAAACGCCCCACGAACCAGTTAGCCTTTAAGCACATTAGTGCCTTCGCGCACCTATCCTACGGCTTGAAGTTTGCTTTATAAAATTGCGGCTGCTCGAAGTTTGATCTGTGGCACCGAAGAGGGACACCCTATGGCACGCTTTAAATCACAGTCTATTTTGACCGCACTTTTTTTGCTCACTTTTGCAGGCCCTGCCCACGCCGTAAAAATTCCCGATTCAAAACGCACTGAAGTTTTGGTTTCAGAAAAACTGCGAGTAAAGTTTCGGCAGCCCTCTGAATTGTTGAAAATGGTCAGACTTACTCCAATTTTAAATGACGCTGACGAAGTGACCTGTGTCGAGATCTCCGAAATACGTGACCCCGTGATCAAAGATGTTTTGAAGGCACGAGTTGGCGATTGCCTCACCGAAGTGAGAATATTTCGCGAAGAGCGCAACGGCATGGTCACCGAGGTCTACCCTGTTTTGTCGGCGACTGATGCGATGCTTCTCTACAAGGATCTTCACGGCGCTTCCCGTGTTGAAATCGATCTTCAGAGAAATAAAAAAACCGTCCCCATGACCTACGTCGTTAACTAACAATCTCACGACCACAGACTTAAATTGAAAAAACTTAAGTTAATTCGCACCCGATTCGTTGCGCGCCGCAGGCCTGGGACCAGCCGATTTCAAAGACGTCGGTTGGCGCGTTTCAATTCGGTCGGCGAGCGTCAGAATGGCATTCGCGTAGTCGCGGCTGTTGTTGTATTTCAGAAGTGAAGAGAACCTGGCATCTGCGTCGTCGGACAACCAGCCATGATCGCGAAGGTAGTAAGCAACACTTAAAATCGCATCAGGTGGCTTCATCAAATCTGGCTGAGCCGCGGGGTTTCGATCAGCGCCCACCGAGCGCGCCCATCTCACATAACTCGAAGGAATAAACTGCGGAATTCCAAATGCGCCTGAAAATGAGCCGCGAAACTCGGCACCCATTTTCCACTTCCAGCGATAAACTTTTTCGATTGCCTTAAGCTCACTGAGTGCCCATTCGGACTTGCTATGCGTACGAGCGATAATCTTTTTGCGATCGGCTTGAGAAGTTTTCTCAGCGTACTTCTTCGTTCGAGTCAGCAGGTAATTTTGGACGCTGACCCGCGGAGCCTGAATGAGGTGCAGATAAACACTCGGCACATGAAAGTCGCCTGAATTTTTGCCGTGTCGTGATTCAATCCAAAGTAAACTCGAGGTAACAGCACTCGGTACGCCGTTTAACTTCTCTGCCCGCGCGAGATCTTCTTGATGGAGACGAGCAAAGTTTCGAACTTCACGTTCAGCCTCAGCGTTCACCTGCGGTCCGTGATAGTCTGATTTGCGAAGAAACAAGAGAACATTCAGCTCAATGACAGATGCGAAGTCGCGGGGTTCGTAAGTCGCAAGTAACTCGCGAACGAAACTTTTCGAGAAGCCATTCCTTAAGAGTTTTTTTTCTGTGAACGCCAGATGTGGTTTGATCTCAGCGCCAAAAGCTCGCGGGAAAAACAAAAACGTAATGATCATAAGAATCGCCGTACGCATCAAATCAGTTTGACGCCTTTCGCGCGAATGCACGAGTCAAGGAACGGTCCTTCGTCTCGCCGAACCGGTCGATTTACTAACGCCAGGCGGCTTCGGCCACGGCACAACTCAGCATCCGATATTAAATGGAAGTTCTAATAACTTACGGACCCGCGTCGTAAAATTTCTGCGCGCTTTGTGAAATTATTTTTCAAATTTTGTGAATTTTTGTTGGACCACCGAGAAGAAAAAGGTTCTACACGGCGCCATGTTGCTGGCCAGTCAGCGACTGAAAACCAAAAGGGGTCCAAATGAAATCATTCATGCTCGCTCTTGTCGCTACCGCTTCGATCGTATCAGTCACGGCCAACGCGAAAACTATTCTTGTGACCGAGAAGGTCTGCGACCGCGGTGAAAGCGGTACAGAATGCGTCATGGTGACCTATGCCGTGCGCCCACCAAGCGCACCTTACGTCGTGAAGTGCTCGTACGGAGACGCAGCCGAAGTTCCATGCCCACCGAAAGCATGGGGAACCCCAGCTTGGTTGCGTAAGTTCAACGACCTTTTCCCAAAACAAACTCCGGCCGAAATGGAAGCCGAGTATCAGCGTCAAGTCGACCAGTACATGCGCTAGTTGAATCGGGGGCGCGACTTCAGCGCCCCACTTTTCTCAGCATCACGATCGCCTCAACTCTTTCGCTCGAGCAGATATGAAGCCCTCTGAGTTCGACAGCTTCAAAGATTTTTTTGAGTACAACCTCAAAGTAACTGCTCGCAATCAAAGCGGGAAAAAGGTTTTGACCCTTCAAGAACTTGCACAAATGCTTGGCTACAACTCGGCCAGCACCTTATCGATGGTCGCGAATGGCACTCGGCTACCATCGGCCTCACTTCTCGAGGGACTTTTTCAAATCTGGAAAACCAAACCGGCCGAACGCGAACGCATTCGCTTAAACGTCGAAATTGAAAGACGTGAAAAAAAGGGCAAGCCCGTTTACGGCTTAGCCCACCAACTCAATCGGCTTTCGTCGTACCACAAGATTGATCTCACTGGCTTCAAGCTCATCCGTGATTGGTATGTGCTAGTCGTCAAACTTCTCGTTGGTGGATCTCGATTTCAAGAAGATCCAATTTGGATCAGCCGGCGACTTCGCAAAAAAGTCACTCCAAAAGAGGCCGCGATGGCCCTGAAATTACTTGAAGAAACCGGACTCATCATCCGCGATCAACAGACTGGAAAGTTGCGACCCGGAAAAACCGAAACAGAGACAACACACGAGATCACATCCGAATCGATTCGAGCCAATCATCGTGGAATGATCTCGCGTGCGCTTGAAGCCATCGAGGAGCAGACCGTTCAAGGTCGGCAGTTCAACTCTCTCGCGGTTCAATTTGATAGAACCAAACTTCCACTAGCGAAAGAACGAATCCTCGGGTTCGTCAAATCTTTCAATAAAGAATTTGGGTCAGAAACGGCCAACGAAATCTACCAACTGAATGTGCAGTTTTTTGAGCACACCGACGAAGGAACACGTCATGACGTTTAAACGCTTCTTCAGTTTTTTGCTTGGTATGAGCTTCTTTTGGGCTCTGTCGCTACACGGATCGAAGCATAGTTTCGCGCGCACAGGCGGGAGTATCGTCGGAAATGGCGCAGGCCTGGTCGAAAGCAATTTTCAGTATTCATATTTGATGCTGCCTTCACTTATTGGGTCTTGTTTTGCCTCGAAAGAGTGTGCGCCCACAACGAGCGAAAAAATATTGATGCTGAAAATAAGCGAGATCGCTGTGCAAAACGCCTCGAACCCTGAACGGCTTCTGTTTGTGTCAGCGGCCAGCAGGCCAGGGTTTTTCGATACGGCACCTGGCGAAAAACATCGTCTTGCAAAAACGTCACTCACCAGCGATCAGCCTATTTTTGTGAACACCGATATGCTTTACGACGACGCCGGAAAACCGCGTCTCGACTATCCCTCAATTATCTCGGTCCTCATCCACGAAATCGGGCATCAATCAGGCGAGGTCAATCATGCAACGCTCGACATTCTTGGAGCAAAAATTCGAAAGTTCGCTTTCGAAATGACAACGCCTTTGTCGGTCGAAATGGAGAACGGCGACAAGATTGAAGTCACCATCGTCAACACAAATCTCGCTGCCCGCTCCTCCGACGTTTATGTCGGCTGGCACGGTATCGGATCTGCTAAAGTCACTACGCAGTTAACGAGCTCTCTTGCTTGTTCGAACAAAAATGCGATTCAGACTGGTACCGAAATTTTCAACGGCGCTTTCTTTTTCACGAAACCCTTCAAGGATGCGACGATTAACGATGTCGGATTCAGCGCTTGGATTCGGCTTCACTGCGCGGCGAAGAAGAACTCACGCGCGACAACTGAAAGCTATTCTGTTCGAGCAAAGATTAAAAGCGACCTCACACTCGAGGTCGTCTCGTTAGAAGAACTGCGCTAGCCTACTGACAACGATAAGCGGCCATCGAAATTTTTCCGGTCACACCGGCGACGGGAGCTTTGATCTCTGCACACATGTTTTGAGCCGGCGTTGACGCAGTGACTTCGCCTCCGATTTTATAACCGGACGCAAGCCACACTTGTATCTGGCGATCGGCACGTTCGTCGTACAGACCTTCGAACTTTTCCCAGTCGCATTTCGCGATTGGAATCGGCTTCGGCGCAATGTAGGGCCGATTGATCGACTCGTTCATCGAGGTGCGCAGCTGGTTGCGATAGACGTTTCCAGCCTGATAAGCAGCGTTTTCACGGCAGTTCGAGGGATCACTTCCATACTGGCAGTCGATCCAAGCTTTTGAATGAAGCGGCGTCGAGTTAAAACGGTTAAAAGTCGACGAGATACCTTCAGCCGTTCCATTAGCAGCACTCGCATAACAAAATGTGTAGCGAGCCTCAATCGTTTCAATTCCAAAATAGGTTTCGAATGCCACAGTCTGAGGCGTGACGCCCGAATAGAAGATCCCACCGAACATATCTTTAACGGCCTTCGGGTTCGTCAGCAGCGAATCAACAGTTGAAATCTGAAGCGCCGTCATAGGCGTGTCAGGATAGAGCGACGGCGAAAGTCGGTTTAGGCGCCCGAGAAGTTCGGCTCGCGATGGCGGCACGTAACCAGTCGGATCACTTTTATTTTTCACCTGGCAGCTCGCCGTCATGATATCAAGCAGCGCCTGACCCTTCTTTGAAAACTGAGGTGGAAGCGGGGGCGGAAGTGGAACAAGGCAGTTCATGCAACTCAGCAGACGCGTGCTCGAATCGTCAGCGCAGGCGCCCTTCGTTACGACCGGCGCCGGAGGAGCGGGTGGTACCGGAACAGGAAGAATCGGGGGCGGCGACGGCTGAGGTTCGGGAGTTATCACGAGGTCAGGTTGCGGTGTGACGGAACGCGTGATGGACTCGCTTGCGATCTGCCGAAACTCAACCGGCGAACATGCAAGGACGAGCTGCAATCCCGCAAGTGTAAGACCAGTTCTCACGATTTGAGTTTTCATAGCTCTCCTTTGGCCAATCAACGTTCTGGTATCCAGCGTTCTGGTGTCCAGCGTTCTGGCATAAGTACATCGGAGAGAGCCGGACGCGACCATGGCCTACCAAGCGAAACTAGACTGATCGTCCTTGAATCGTGACAATCGTACGCCCGGATTCGCTTCAGTTAGTTCAAGGTCTCGCGACGAGACGAACGGTCGTAAGATTTTGATTATACTTTCGCCAGGACAGACGTCGAGGCGACAGGTGGCTAGGGAGCTCTACGGCTTGGTCGGGTTTTTTGATTCATACTCAGCCTTCAGCAACTCACCAACGCGGTCCACTTCTTTGACAGCGGACTCGGCAAGCGTGTACTGCAAGAGTTCGGTCACCGTCGATAAGATTTTATCGAGTGCCGGACTTTGAGCGGCGTTCGGGTAGTTCAGAAACGCCTTCATCAATGAATGTGATTCTTCTTGTTGTGCCTGCTTTAAAACTGACCGCGCTGACCGAAAGCGCAGCTTGTCGTCTGAAGGCGATGTGTTGAGCTCGAAGATGCGTTGAACAATTTTATCAGTCGCGACGTCAGTATTCACAACCCAGTTTGATCCGAGCGCTAATGGAGCTGCCAGGAAGGAAAGTGGAACTCCATCGACGCGCTCAAGAATTGCGTTAAAGCCGTACTTATCCTCGGAGCCCGGTTGAGGAGCCAGATACTCGGCTCTTAGCGTTTCAAGCCATGCCGCTTCTTCGTTTGAAAGCTCGCTGTTTGACTCAACCTTCGCCTTCAAACGCAATACCTCGTGACGCGCGAGAAAAACTTGAAAGTTCGCGCGCATGACGGGTTCGATCATCGCAATCGCAAATGCTCTTCGGGTTGCGGTCTCGACTTCGGTAAGCTTCACTGCAGCCGGGCGAGCAGGCGTCACTTCGGGTTCCGGAATTTCTTTGATCACTTCGGGAGGTAAACCCTCCGAGACTTCAGCGACTTTACTTCGCGCCTTCTCGAGATCAGCTGCGGTGACACCGTCGCGTGACATCATAGCCGTAAGATCTCGAATCGCGGCCTCGCGGGCCGTTTTTTTTCTTTGAATCTCAGCTTGAGCTGAAGCTCTTGCGGCGTCGTCACCATTTGCGGCGGCTCGAGTGGCTGCGTCTTTGGCCGCGTCGTCGGCTGCCTTATTTTCGACTTCGGCCTTTTCGGGATTAGCTAAGGGCGAGGGTGCGTCCATCGTTTTTGATCGAATCGAGGGCTTGCCGCACGCGACAAGCGTTGCGACCAACAGCGAAACCGAAGAAAGGAAGATTATTTTCTGAACTGAAGCCACGAGTACCTCCGCTACAGCTAGCCAGAGAGAGCAGGATTCCGACCAACCTGATTGGCGAGTAGCATCGCGACGGCAGACGGCCGTAGCCGAAAATTGTCATTCAAGACGAAGACCTGGTTTCAAAATGACGATTTTTGGCTGCTAATAGCCTTTGAATCGAGCGGTGTACGGTGTGTAGTCGGTGCCGCTCTCGCCCGCTTCCGACATCAACAAGATATGGACACCCGACTCGTCGGCACCCGTGATACTTTCGACAAGAAAGTCGGGATAACCATCACGATTTGGATCACCCAACGGATAGAAGTTCTCGTTAAAGGCCGTGATCTGCTTCCATCCCAGTTTTCCCATGTCGACAAAAACATCCGAAAGCATGAAATCTGGCAACGGCCCTTCGGCAGGAGGTACTGGTGGTTTAAATTTAAATCTTGTTTTATTCCCGCGTACTGTAACCTCACAAATTTCTTCATTTCTGACGTTCGAGAATCGGGTCAAGCAATCAGGGTTTTCGAAAACTTCGAATCCTCCAGGCTGAAGACGCGGAATACCACGTGCAATCACAAAACCGGCCCGATTCGGATTTACGACTTCGCTTCCGCCGGGATACTTGGCCTCAATGACACGTCTTTCGTTGATCGAGCCGGCTCGCGATTTGAAGAGTTCCACTTTTAAAATTTGCGCACGATTCACGTCGATGATCACCCAGCCATCACCGCGAATGTCGAGGGCCCGACGCTCGGTGAGCTGGCTCACATACATCGGCGACGGTAAAAGTTGTGGTGCCCCCTTCCAAAGCGAAGGATTCAAGTCGATTTTCAGATCTTCGGGCGGCGCCTCGTATTCGAATTGGGCAGGTGCGCGAACCTTCCCCCGCGCCATTTCGATCGGCTCGTCCGCAGGGTCGGCTTCAGAGGCACGCTCCGAAGGATTCTGCGTGCGCCGAACTTGAGTCGGCCACGGGCTCGAGAAAGGAAGACTTGAATCTGATCGCCCGATCGGAGAATCCGGCCCGATCATCGAAAGATCATCGGCAAACGGATCTTCATTTACTGCAACAGTTGGCGCGATATTCGGCGCAACGTTCGGCGCGCCCCGGGGTCCAGCATTCGGCGCGCCCCGGAGCGCGACAATCGGCGAGACAACGCCAGGGGCGGGATGCCGGTGTATTTCGAACTGCCGGGCCAAGAAGTCGAGCGAGATTCCGCAGGCGGCGATGAAAAATAGAATTCCAACGACCACCGGACCGACCCGGCGACGAGACGCTCTGTTCAATTGTAGCGGCGACTTTCCCACGACCACTTATCGGTCGGACTCGATTCCAGTCGAGTTTTAGCCGTAGAGTTCGGACGAAAGCCCAGCCGGGCGACAGCTGTAGCTCAAAAGGGGTTCGAGCTTTACAATTGGCGATGGCCAAAAACGAAACAGCACGCCCATCTTTTTCAATTCGCCCGGCGACGGCCGATGACGTCGACCTCGTCTTTCAGTTCATCTTGGAACTTGCTAAGTTTGAAAAGCTCGAGCACGAAGTGACCACAAATCGCGATGAACTTAAACTTCACTTATTCGGCGAGAAACCGCCAGCCGAGGTGCTTTTAGCCCATGTCGGAAATCAGTGCGTTGGTTTCGCACTTTTCTTCACAAGCTTTTCGACATTTTTGGGAAAGCCGGGACTCTACCTTGAAGACCTTTATGTCGCACCCGCGCATCGCGGACTCGGTTGCGGGCGCGGGCTTCTTGTACGACTTGCGCAACTCACGATCGAGCGCGGATACGGCCGACTCGAATGGTCTGTACTCGACTGGAATCAAAAGGCGATTGATCTCTACCTTTCGATCGGAGCCAAACCAATGAACGAATGGACCGTACACAGATTGACGGGCGATCCCCTTGCGAAGCTGGCTTCGACAAGTTAACGCGAAGCTGGCTTCGACAAGTTAACGCGAAGCTGGCTTCGACTCATCCATTGAGCCGAGCGCGTCGTAGGCCTCGGCTTGAGTAAGAGCTGGCCCCTTTAACAGTTTCCCACGTTTATCAATCAGCCGCCACTGGCCATCTTTAACTACAGAGTGTTCGCCCACGCTTTCTGATACGCAGCCGGTGCAAGCCGCGCTCTTTCCATTTTTGAAGGGTGTCGCAAAATCGAATTCTTCACGTATGACCGTTACCAGTCGGTCATTGATAAACCCGACCTTGCCGTTTTTCGAAATGGATCGCGCCAAGCCTTCCGAGAAAAAATCAGGTCCATTGTCAAAGTATGCGACCTGACGCGCGATGCTTACGCCCGAAGGGCCTTGGCCCATATAAGCGACAACGGGTCCTCTAAAAACCGGGTTCGACGACTTTTCTTTCGTCAGCATCAGCCAGAGGTGCTTCAAGCGGCTAGCTCTACTTAAATGAGGCTTCACCGCTTTCAATATCGCAGGCTTCAAAACTAAAGTGCCATCAGAGGTCACGCTCTCAACACACTGATCGAACTCAAGCGGCTCTTCGACTGACGTAAACACGCGACATCCGGCCACGGCCGGCGCTTCTGGCTGCTGGCTTTTTGCCTCAAAGGGCGCGGCCGTGGGTTCGGGCCGCGGGCTTTCAATAACGGGTGGGGCCGACGCGCATCCTGCAAAAAATAAGAGACAAACTAAAATTCGAAACGACTTCATCGCGAAAAATCTTAGCGGCATGTCTCTAACCCCTGACCTTCTCGGTGTCTCCGGTCTGAAAAAAGCGAATTGTTTCTCTGTCATCCACTGAGACTAACACAAATCGAGCTCGATTTTAAAGGCACTGGACGGGGCTCCCCTTGACGAGGCTGCCGAATCAGACCATGTTGGCGCCTCAATCCACGCCCCCGCAATCCACGCCCGAGGAGTATCCCGATGAAAGCCGTTACAGAATTCGCAAGCTTTACTTTGAACGCAGCGCTGAAAGCCAAAGCGGCTCTTGCAGCCGACGGTAAGTCCGCCGAAGAGATTCAAGCGGCACTCGGTACGACCTACAAGCTTGAGGGCGAAAAGCTCGGCTATTTTCTTACAGCTCTCGAAGTTGCAGCCGCGAACTCTGAAAACTTAAAGCGCGTTTTGGTCGTACGCCTCGCAGAGGGCGAGCGTGCTCCGGCAAAAGCGACACAAACTGAAGACATCGCAATTTACCCCGAAGCGCTTGTCACAGTTCGAGCTGATAAACCGAAAGACGACGGAAAACGCGGTGGTCGAGGCGGCGGACGCGGTGGAAAGAGCGATTCGAAGTCGTCTCCATGGGGCATGTCGCCTGAAGAAAAGGCAGCTAAGCTTGAGAAGTCGAAGGCTAGCCAAGCTGCCCTCGCAGCAAAAAAAGCCGCTGCGAAAACTTAAAGTACTTTCTGAAATTCGAACTGTGCGTGTTTGTGAAAGCCGGCTTCTTCAGTCGGCTTTTTAGTTTGGTCGGCGTTTTCGCCTGACGAGACGAGAGTCGCAAACGTAGAAAATTTCAACGAAGTCGGCGAACTTGTAAGCAGATAAATGATCATTTCATCATAAGGTACGCCGCCAGCTGTTTAGAATGCGCTCAGAGTTCTCGATGACGTTAACACAAATCCTACTCGTGCCACCATTGACCAGATTGATCCGCGGCCTCATTCTAGAACGGCATGCTTGACCTTAAATCCTTGAAATCAGAATTCTCAACGGCATCCGGAGTCTACCGGGTCTACAGCGAGATTCGCTACCAAGAGAATCGGAAGATTCTTTTAGTGCTTAACAACGGCGAACTCGAAACAAACCTGACGGATACAACTCGTGGGGTGTCGGCACGTTCGTTCACCGGCGGGTATTGGGGTTTTTCATCCTATTCGAATCCGTCAAAAGACTCTGCGCTGTCAGCTCTTCGCGAATCAACACGTAACGCGAAATTCTTAGCAGGACGATCTCAAAAGAGCGGCTCGACGATAGCATTTAGCCAGGTCGGCAAATTCGATAAGAGCTACGCCAGCAGCAAGAGCCCGATGTCGACGGCCATCTGGCTTGAATTTTTAAAATTCCTCGATGCGATGATTTTACGTAAGTACCCCGACCTGAAGTCGCGCCAGCTGCGTATGCAAGCCCTTGATATCGAAAAGCATATCGTCACTTCCGACGGTCAAGAAATTCACACCATGGTGCCGCGCGCGCACTTCACAGTCTCGATGACCAAGTCGACCAAACAAGGTCCCATCCAATTTCAAGATACTCGCGGCGGCCTCGGCCAGCTTCAAGACCATTTCTTGGTCAATCCCGACACATTCGAAAGTTGGATTGATGAAATCTATCAGATGACGGCGCGAAAGGCTGAAGGCGTGTCACCGGCGGCCGGGCCTCGTGACGTCATCTTAGCGCAGGACCTCGCCGCAATTGTCATGCATGAAGCGATCGGCCACGCCGCTGAAGCTGATTTGGTTCTTGCCGGATCAGTGGCTGCCGAGCAAGTCGAGCGCCTTGTTGGGAGCCCCTTGATCTCGTTCACAGATTTTGCCCACACGTATGCTGGCAAGACTTGTCCGCAACCAGTTCACATTGATGACGAGGGAATCGAAGCAGAGAATACGTCGATCATTCACAACGGCGTTCTGAAATCTTTTATGAACAACCGTGAAACGGCGATGCACTTTGAACAAAAGCCGACCGGTCACGCCCGCGCGTTTTCTCATTCAGATGAACCACTGATTCGAATGCGAAACACAGTCGTGCATCCTGGCAGTTCGAAAATCGACGCTATGATTGCTTCGATTGAAGATGGCTACTACTTAATGAAAGCCGGTAAAGGTCAGGCCGACACAACCGGAGAGTTCATGTTCGCCGTCGGCACAGGCTTCGAAATCAAGAACGGAAAACTTGGCCGAGTTTTGCGCGACACCTCAATTTCAGGACTCGCGTTCGACATGTTGCGCTCGGTTTCGATGGTGGGCGACGAATTTAAGTGGGACTCGTCAGGCTACCTTTGTACGAAGAAGCAACTTATGCCCGTCGGCGTTGGCAGTCCGGCGATCAAATGCCGGGTTCGAGTAGGCGGCAACTAGTGGACCACATTAACCTCGACTTTCTAAAGCGAATCATGGGTCGCATTGTGACAGCGGGCTTTGACCACGCCGAAGTTCAAATCGTTAACGAACACCTCACCGAGATGCAGGTCGACTTTAGTGACTTCGCCTTGCTTCGAAACACCGAGAGCGACCAGATCACCCTTCGAGGAATCATGGGCGGTCGCTTCGCAACGATCATGCTCAATCAGCTGGATGAAGTGAATCTGCAGACCGGAATCGCATTACTTCAAGAAGCCGCACAATCGGCGCCCGTCGATACAGCACGATCTTTTGCCCCCAGCCAACTCGTTCCCAACAACGAAATGGGACCACTCGAGCCGATGCACTACCAAATGCATGAACGCGTTTCTCATTTTCTAAAGAACGTCGGCGAAAATTATCCTGAATGCATGTTGAAGCAGTCGCTTCTTCGTTACATTCGAACGCGTACACTTCGTGCGAACACCGAGGGGCTCGAAGTTGATTCGACCGAAGGCTACTACAATCACGGTGTACGCTTTCTTTCGAAACGAAATGGAAAGACCAGCTCGATCAATTATAGTGGAGCCTACGCATCGGATCTCGAAGTTGAGTTACTCGACTGGGGCGGACTTCGAAGAGCCATCGAAAGTTCGTCGCGCGAAATTGCAATCGTACCTTTTCAAGGAAAACTCACCGGACCAATCGTCATTGCGCCAGATGCATTTGCAGTACTTTTGAACTTCTGGCTTGCTCACCTCAAAGACGACCGCATGATTTCGGGGACCAGCAAGTTCAGCGCTTCGCTTGAAAAACCAGTCGCGTCACCACTTTTGACGATCGGAATAGAACCGCGTAATCCCGCTTTTGCGAAGCAAGAATTTATGACCGAAGACGGCTACGGCTCAGAACCGTCTGTGATTCTGCAAAACGGAATCTTAAAAACTTTCATGCTGTCAGACTACGGCGCGAAGAAAACGAATCTCGCACGTTCCGTTAACTCGGGAAACAACTGGGTTATTGAGGGTGGCACAAAGTCCCTCGTTGACCTTTTCGGTGATGTCGACAACGGACTTTTCTTAGGCCGCCTCTCGGGCGGCATGCCGGCCGCAAACGGTGACTTCGCGATCGTAGCAAAAAACTCGTTCTTGATCGAATCTGGATTTATCAGCAAGCCAGTTTCCGAGTTGATCGTTTCAGGAAACTTGTTCCAGATTATGAGCGCCATCACCTCGGTGTCTCGCGAACGCGCTGTCGATGGCATGACAATGGTCCCCTGGGTGTGTGTCGAAGGCATGACCGCTACGGGCCGTTAGTTCAAGTGACCACTTCGAAGTGTCGGCGGAACCTCTTTTTCGAGCTTCGCCAAAAGTCGGATCACTTAAAGGTGGTCGTCCTTTAATGCTAATGCCGACACGGTCGTAGGGCCCTAAGCTCCTTAGCGGGGCGCAAAAAAAGCGTTGCAAACCAACTGCATGCTGCCTGACTGGCGCAAGCTTAACACCATGACCTCGCACCATGAATACACACAATGATCACGCTCGAAGACCAGACGCGCAAACGTCGGCGCGGCGGCTCAGCGTCTGCGCCTTACTTCAAACCACTTAAATGTGATCCGACTTTGGGAGAGCGAGCAAAAGCGAGGCTTCGTGACACGTTTATGTGGTGCGTTCCTTAAAAATCACCGAGCTCCTGCTACGATGCTTTTCCGTGCTTCAGCATGATGGCTTCGATTTCGCCGAGAGCTTTTTCGTCGAGCTCCCAAACCTGGCGCGGTCCAATTTTCTCGGAGATCGCCATGAAGAGCTCTTCAGAGAGAAGTGGTCGGACCTTGCCCGACTGATACTCGCGTTCTTTTTCGTCGTAAAGACCAAGAAAGGTTTCGTCGCGAAACCAAGTCTGCTTGTTGGCCTTTTGAAGCTCGGCAAGTTCGCCATCACTTGGCTCACGCTGCAGAAACTCGAAGAAGAGGCCGGACGCTCGACTACCTGGATAAAAAAGCTCGCCAGAAAAAATCTGAATGAGGTTGTCGTGCTCGTCTCGAAGAATCGGTGTGACGAACTGAATGCCGCGCTCGAGCGCGTACTTGTGAAAGCCCATGAGGTCGGATGTGCGCAGTGCGATGTGCTGCCAGTGGGATGCCAGCTCGTGGCCGTCAAGCATCTCGCGAACATGCGACGGTTCGTCGAGCGGTTCAGAGGGCTGCACGACCGCGATGATCGTATCGAGCTCGTTACCCGACTGAGACTCCCACCGACCGATACGATTGGCGAAGGTCATTGAAACCTCTTTGCCGCCCTTATGTTTGCGGCGCTTTTCATACAGAAGCTCGTCGGGAGTAAGGCCGAACAAAATCTGAAACACCGCGTACATGACGGTATAGAGCTGCGGCTGCAGACAGAGAGTCATGTGGTCGACAGCGAAATTCATAAAGCGCGGTTTTTGTTTCATCGCAGGGCCTCCGAGACGCGTTTCGAAAAAGAGCCTCGACTCTACTCTCGACCCCGTGCAGCTCTCAAGACTAATTTCTCTGGCAGAACGGCAGTTCGCGAATAGCGCCCGCCACAACCCGGGCCTTCACGACGCGCTTGTTTCCCGACTTTGTGCGAATCAAGTCGCCTTGCGGTCGCAGAACACCAAAATGTGTATCGCGACTAAAAAGTGCGTTAGTTCGTTTAAATTGCGTTTCGATAATTGAGATCGTGCACTGGATGCTCGTGATGGGCGAGCGCGAATCACCACGGTTACAACCGGGCGCCGCTTTGTGTTCGTGCCCCTGGTGAAGCTGAGTCAAACCGGCGGCGACGCCGTTCGGGCCACGACCAAGCGCACGTGGGTTGCATGAGCTTTCAAGAAACGCCATCGAAGCCATGATTTTAACCCAAACGTGCGACCTCTGATAATTCGACAGCAAGTCGTAGTTGGGACAAGCCCGACGCAGATCATCGGTTCCCTGCAGAAGCGAATTGGCGTTACCGCTTGTCAACTCACGAATCACGGTTTGTCCCCAAGAGCCAAACCCGGCAGAGGTTGCGAAACCCGAACAATTCGGACTGAAGTCTAAATCCTTCATGACAGCGGCAATCTGCGCCGCCGGATGCGTGGCCTCAAGAGCCTCTGCGGGCGGTTCAAACTTTTTTCGCTCGATTACGACTTCCGGAATTGGCATTAACTTGGCCCGGAAAGAAGGTGCGGGAACCTTCAAGCGAGGTTCGGGCACAAGCTTGGATGCAATAAAGTCCGTATTCGCCTCAGGATTTGTTGGAACACCAAACAGACTGCTCAAGCCCGTGTCGCTGAAGAAGGCTTTGATTGCGTCCGACTCAGTGGCCGGCTGATTGGCCGGCGGAGTGGCCTGAGACCCTGGTTTGGCCGCTGAACCTGATTTCAAAGTTGATTTCGATGTCGACGTCGACATTGAGTGAATCATGCTGCTTGGGACCTGAACGGAGTCTGTCGATTCAGATGGGCGCGCCGCTCGGTTTTCTTGAACCGGCGTTGGTTCAACAAAGAGGCCGTAACGGGCCGCATTTTTTTCGATCCACGCACCGACAGGATCATCTTTTAAGGAGCGAATAGGAGCTTCTTCGGTCATCGCGACGCGAGGACCGAATACGATAAACACCGAACACAAAATCTTAACGACGGTTTGGCTCTTCATACAGGCCGTTGGAGCAAAACATGGCCCACGGCTTAAAGGCAACCAAAGGCGATAAAACGATATTTCCCGAACTAAAGCTCTTTTGGGCATTGTCTCATTTTTAAACAATGGCCGCAGATCGTCACTTAAGACTGCGACCGATGTTCAGCCTGCCGCGCACGTTCGTTTCGGCGATCAAGTAAAATCGCGCTCACGTGAGCACCAACAAAGGTAATCAAGCCTGAGTAATAAACCCAAACCAACAGCACGATGACAGAGCCCGCTGCACCATAAGCCGAACCAAGTGCACGTTTACCGAGATAGAGGCCAATGAGTTCTTTGCCGATTACAAATAGAAACGCGGTGATGAGTCCGCCTAAAACAGATTCACGCCAATGTGTGCGCCGCTGAGGCATGTAGCGAAACACCATGGCAAACGCGAAAATATAGAACGCGAACGAAACGGCGATATTGAGAACGTGCCACACTTGTTCGTTTGATCGGAAGGTCGCTGCAAGAAGCGAAGAAAAAATGAGCGAGACGATCATGATGAAAATAAAACTGACCGCGAATCCGATCTGAAAAATTCTGTCGCGCAGAAAATAAGCCACCCAGTGTCGAAACGTTTCGGGCTGCGGCACAGCGATCTGAGTTCGAAAAATCGTATTCATCGCTTCGCGCAATTCGCCGAAAATCAGACCCGCTGAAAACAGAAGCGTCATGATTCCAAATAGTCCCGAGCGAGAAGCTAAGTCGGGCCGATCTTTGGCTCCGTTGATGATGAGATTCACGGCCTGGGCGGCCTCGGGGCCGACCAACGAATCGACCTGAAAGAAAAACGACTCTTGAAAATCTGCGCTCATTCGAGATGTCAGCGAAACAAAAAGAATCAACATCGGAGCTAAAGAGAGTGCGGTGTAAAACGCCACGGATGCCGCATAGGTCGTTGTCCGAGCGCCAACGAATCGGGCGAAAAAGGACTTGAGGAATCGTGAGATGTTCATACGACTGTTCCGTTCAAAGGTCGCGCCACATCAGCGGCGCGAGAATCAAAGGTCGCGCCACATCAGCGGCGCGAGAACTCTTCAGAATAAATCTTTAGAGACCCCTTCTCACGGGTAAAATAGATTCGCTTCTGACCGCGCGCCACGAAGGCCTTGCGACCATCTTTAAAAGTCGAAGAATACTCTTGCGTGAATGTGACCATGTCGTATTTCGGATGCCGAAAAAAACGTGGCTGAACCGCCTTCACATCTATTGTCGCATATTTTCTATTCAAAGAATTTTTGTACGCGCGGTACTGGTCGCGGTTCATTTGCTCGAAACGGAAGTCTTCGGCATACGCTCCAATATAAGTCTCGATGTCTTTCCTGCTCCAAGCGGCAAGCCACTGATCGAAGGCCAATTTCAAATCACCCGTAGTTTCACTCTGCAGATGTTCCGGCTTCAATTCGTCGTAAATAAGCAATGTCGAAAACGGAGTCTGAATGTAGGTCGCAATTTCTTTAATGCGTTCATCATCGACGACAATGCAACCATCAGAATCTTGATTGCGCTCAAGCCGCGAGGGGTCATCAGTCGAGTGCAGCATGATGTCGAAACCGGTTTTTTTATCGCGTTTGTCGAGGCTATTGGGGTAGTCGACGTAAAACGCCATGGCACCCAACTTCTTCTTTATCGCGGGCCGCTCGTACCGAGTTGTAAATCGATAAATTCCTTCTGGAGTTTTGAGATCTCCCTCAAGCATCTTGTCTCCGGAGTTTTTTCCGAGCGTCACCGGGAAGGTCTTGAAAATTTGAAGCCCGTTTTTGTAGTTTGCGATGTGTAATTGAAACTTGGCTTTGTCGACAATAAAGACAGGAAGTTCATCGGCCACCGCTTTCTGCGAGAGAAAACAAATCAAGACGAACGCACCGACCCACGAAGCGATAAAATGACCACAGAGTTTGATTTTCATGCCTCCCGCCATGCTACTCGATGAAACTTGTTGGTCAACCGCAGCAAAGCGCGCTATGCGAAACGCCACCCGATGAAACCTATTCAACCGCTTCAGATTCAGCCCGTCGCAACTCGAATTCTTCGTGCCGGCGAATCATTGATCGATTTTGTTGTTTCGCAAGTACCAAAGGATTTTGTTCGCGAGCGCATGATTCTCGCCGTGACATCGAAAATTGTGAGCGTCGCCGAAAACCGACTTGTAGCCAAAAATCTGGTTTCAAAAATAGATTTGATAGATCGCGAAGCCGATCTCAATCTAGGACCCATTGGCTACGGCAGTATTCTCACATTGAAAGAAGGCCACTTCATTGCGTCAGCGGGAATCGACGAATCAAATTCTGAAACCGGTGATTTCATTCTGTATCCCGAAGATCCCTTCGAAAGTGCTCGCCGCCTTCAGTCAAGCTTGCGCGACGCTTGGGGCCTTGATCACCTAGGTGTTCTGCTGACTGATTCGCACACGACGCCGCTTCGCCTCGGAGTTACAGGCCTATCTCTGGCCTATTGGGGATTTTCAGGACTTCAAAATCGAGTAGGCGCACGCGACCTTTTTAACCGACCTCTTCAGATGACGAAGGTCAACATCGCCGACGGATTGGCCGCAGCCGCGACGTTGACAATGGGCGAAGCGGATGAATCACGACCCCTCGCATGTATCTTGGGCGCAGACGTTACTTTCTCCGACGAAACGAGTCGTTCGGAACTACGCGTTGCGATTGAAGACGATCTCTATTTTCCGTTTTTTGAGCCTCATCTTTCACGCATCAAGTCACGTTCCAAGCCGCGGCAGTGACTCGACGCGCTTCGCAAGCCGAGAGTCTTGCGTCTTTAACGACCGCCGCCTAAACAGATTTTCATGAAAAGCACAGGTCGGCTTTTGTTCACGCTTCCTTTCCTTACGTTTCAAATCGTGTTCCAGATCGCGTCCCAAATGGCGTTCGAAATCGCCAGAGGCGAATCGATAACGTCCGCAAGTGTCCCAGCAGTTGCCCCAGCCGCAGCGACTTCGAATTCGTCCGCAAACTCCATCCTCAAAAATAAAAAATTCGAAGATAGCAACACGCTGACAGATGCTCAGCTAAAAGCCGACGCGGGCTCGCTTTCGAAATGGAGCGCACGCGCTTCGCTGTCGTACTTAGGTCCTACCTTCGGCGACCTCTCGGCGGCCGAGCAGCCGAACCCCGACGGTTCGATCGGAAACTATTCGCAAGCTGTCAAGGGATCCGTCTCCGCACGGTACCGCATTTCGCCAGACTCAACCGTCAGCGCCGGAACTGGAGTTTCTTTAATTAGACCCTTTCACGGCTGGGAACGAACCGACGTCAACAACCCGTTTGTGACCTACGACTTTTCAAATCGTTTCGGCAGACTTCAAATGCGGAACTCTCCAGGCTTCACAATTTCGACGGTTCCCAACTACACGGCAATCGGTCAAGTCGGGGGCCTCAGCTGGGACAATTCGCTCGTGTACGCGATCGGCGGCGGTTTTGCGATTTCGTTTGAATCGGGATTTGATTATTGGGTCTTTCATCGCGGATACAAACCCGGTTCGACCAAAAAAGGTGGCGACGGGAACGCCTCGCAGTACTCGATCTCGTGGTACCCAGGTCTTAAATACAACGTCAGCGACACTTTTAGCATTACCTCATCCGCTGGTTTTTCGCTGCAGAATCCAAGGTCGGCGTTCGATGCGACGACATTGCAAAATCGAACAGTGACTTTGCGTCTGGGGCTCGGCTATGCCCTGACGCGCGACATTTTCTTTGCTCCATATGTTCAAAGCTATGTCACGAAGCTCGCTCTCGACACGACGACTATCAACGTCTCGGGCATTTTCTCGGTTCTCTAGGAGGAATTTCAGTGGTTAGTTTCCTCGCTTTTACCCTGTCATCTGTTGTTTCTAATGCGGCCTTAGCCGCTTCATCGACGCCTACTCTACAAAGTCTCCCGAAGATCGTCGTCGACTCGGCCCGCATCACAGTATCCGGAGTTTCCTCCGGCGGCTTTATGGCTGTGCAACTTCACGTTGCTCATTCGGGCTATTTTAAAGGTGCGGCCAGCGTGGCCGGCGGTATTTATGAATGCGCTAAAGGCGACAGCACTCGAAGCCAAAAAGTTTGCATGATCGCGCCCGATCAAATTGATGTGAAAGAAATTTTGCAGATTGCACGCGATAGATCCGCGCGCGGAGAAATTGATGACTTAAGAAATCTGACTTCGTCGCGTATTGCGATTTTTTCAAGCCCGAAAGATGAGGTAATTAAATCTATTGGCTCGGATAAACTTGCAGAGTTTTATTCAGCCTTTGTTCCGAAAGCCTCGATCACGCGTTTGACGAATGCAGATGCTGCTCACGGTTTTCCGACTCTGAAATTTGGAAGCGTGTGCTCGGCTACGGGGACGCCTTGGATTTTGAACTGTAACGATGACGTCGCAGGAAAACTCTTAACTTCGCTGGAACCGAACAAGCGCGCGCTCTCAGCTCGCGGTCGAGCAGATGCCTCGTCGCTCTTGTACTTCGATCAATCGAAACACGTCTCAGCCACGGCTCGCATGTACGACTGGGGCGCCGTCTACATTCCGAAAGGTTGTTACGGCCCCAGTGCTCGCTGTGGAATTCACATCGCACTGCACGGATGCCAAATGAATCCCGATTTTGTGGGGCGGCAGTTTATCGAGCAAGCTGGATACAACGAGTGGGCTGAAACGAATCGACTCATCGTCGTTTTTCCTCAGTCGGCGAAGGGCCGCGGTAATCCCTACGGATGTTGGGATTGGTTCGGATTGACTGGACCAAACTACACGACGAAATCTGCCCCTCAAATCGCCGGGATCAGGAAAATTGTAAACGACCTTACAGCCCGATGATTGAATATCTAGCCGATCAGCTCCTTCGAACGCAGCTCGGGCGAGCGCGATTCAGTCTCAGCACACCTCGTTCGGGATCGCCGCACTCGAGCAAAGATACGGTGAACCATACGAATCTGTTTATCAGGCGCAGGATTCTGTTAGACTGTCGTTATGACTGGGATGCGAAATGCGGTACTTATCGCGATGCCTTTAGTGACCTTGGCATCGATGCTGACAGGCCCGAAAGCACGGGCCGGTGGCCTTGATGTTCAGCTCAAAGATTTGCGAGGGTCTTACTTTTACGTCATGCGCGAGGCAGCGTCGACTGCGAAAGAATGTGCGAAACTCGCGCTTGCTGACACAAAAAAATATGGGCGGCTGACGCACTGTGATCCCGAACAGAACCACGTTTTATGTAAGACAAAAACAGGCGAAAAGCTTTTCGCGTTTGAGACGAAAGAACTGTGCGAAGCTTCGCTAAAAACAGGCACCGAACCTGTTGAGAGCGACGACTAGCTGCGCTTGAAATCGATTTTACGATTTCGCTCGCCGAAAAGCGGGGTCATTCGGGTTTGCGCAACATTTTATGCACTTCTGAAACGTGAACCTCTTCATCGTGAATCATTGTGCGGCAATACTCTTCTAGGAAAACTGATTTTCCCTCAACCAGCTCGAGAAGCTTTCGGTAGTTACCAAGCTGCTCGGTTTCGTGAACCAGCGACTCTTTTAAAATATCGTTGATCGAATGTTTGTGAGTTTCGAGAAGCTTGGAAATTTTCAGAGATGGGTGGCCCTCTAAAGTGGTGATGTGTTCGCCAGCGGTCGCGGCGTGGGCAAGGGATTCAGTAGCTTGTTCGCGTAACCATGAAACAATCGGAATCCGGTTGTGACCGAAAACCATCAACGAGTAGTGGGTGTACCGAACCACGCCAGCCAGTTCACCCTCAAGGATTAGGTTTAGCGCCTCTACGACTTTGTTTACGTCCATTTTTTTTTGCACGAAGGCTCCTTTAATCAGATTTAGAACAAATTTTCAGATGACCAAATGCCGGCTGGAGTTACGTGAGCAACGACCGTCCCTGTTAATCGCACGCCGTCGAAACATGTGTTTTTCGACAGGCTTGAATGCTCAGAGGCGCGCACCGTCCAAGAAACATCGGGGTTCACAAGAATTGCGCGCAGCGGGCTTCCCAAACGCAGGTGGCCGTACTCAGAAGACAAGCCCAAAAACTCAGCCGGGGCTGTGGATAAAACTTGAACCGCGCGCGCAGGCGACAGTCGGCGTTTTGAAACCAGGTCGAGAATCACCGGCACCATTGTTTCAAGTCCTAGGGTACCGAACGATGCTTCTGCAAAAGGTTTCGTCTTGGTCGATATTTCGTGAGGCGCGTGATCAGTCGCAACCCAATCAATTGCGCCACGCGCGAGACCGTCGATCAGAGCCTCGCGGTCTTTCTCGGATCGTATCGGCGGGTTCATCTTGAACGATGTGTTGCCCTCATCAATATCGTCGCTAGAAAAATAGAGGTGATGCGGCGAAACCTCAGCGGTTACGCGAAGACCCGAAGCTTTCGCCTTCTCGATTAACGGGATTGATTCGCCCGAAGACGTGTGTAGCAAATGGTAGCGCGCGCCAGGCACCTTCTCGAGCAACTTCAAATCTCGCGCAACCATGTCTGTTTCGTGTATTGCACTGTAAGCTTTAAGACCCTGCTTTCGTGGAATCGGCCCATCAGCCAACGGGCCTTCAGCGCCCAACGTTTCGGCGTGCTGCAGAAAAGGAATACCGAGCGGCTCGAGCCGCTTGAAAATTTCAAGTTGCAAATCATCATCCGAAACGCCCTTGCCGTCGTCGGTCACTGCGGCAGCACCTTCGGTCACGAGCTCCTCGAGCGGAGTCACCTTTTCACCTCGTTGCCCTTCAGTTCCAGCCACCGAATAAAGTACCTTCACGCCGAATCTAGATTCGGCGTTGGCGACTTGCGCTTTTGCTAGCTGAAGCGCCGAACAAGTGTCGAGAACGGGCTTTGTGTTTGGCATTGTGAGCAAAGCACCGACCCCACCCTTTATAGCCGCAAATAGGGCCGTATCTGGCGTCTCTTTTTCCCACTGTCCAGGGGTTCTCATATGCACTTGGGTGTCGACTGCAGCAGGCAAAAGAGCAATCCGCATTTTTCGCATCGATCGTTTTGCGGCGGCTCGAACTTCGACCAGTCGCCCATCGCGAACGAGTACGTCACAGTGCCGTCTGACGCCTTCAGCTGTCCATACTTCGACATCTTCGATTGTCAAAAGATCGGCTGAATGGGGCGTGCGTGTCCAGTTCTTCATGAAGCCTCAAATTTCTGAGAAAAGCGATCAAGCCTCGGGTGCATGACCAGGTACCAAAGCGGAGGCAGAGTCGCAAGCAGAACACACGCAGGATAGCCGACGGGAAGTACGGGGCTCTCAGCTGATCCTTCAAGCTTTGTAAAAGGTCTTGCGGGGTACTTGTGATGATCGGCGTGCCTTGAGAGATGAATCAAAAGCCAACCGCTCAGGCGCGAATGTGAGTCCCAGCTGTGCCACAGTTGAACGGGCTCGGGCTTGCCATTTGCTAAAATACACCGACTTAGCCCGTAGTGCTCGACGTAGTTGATAAGCTCGAGCAAGAAAATCGCGATCAGCGACTGAAGAAGGAAAAATCCGAGTCCCTGAATTCCACCGAAGAATAAGCTCGCGACAGCGAAGGCCACTGATACGGACCACGTTCGAAGACACCGGTTCGATCCCGAGACAGAACTTTGTCCCTTTCTCTTTAGACGGTTTGCCTCAATATCCCAGGCTGAGGCGAGGCCTCCGAAAAATGAACGGATCATGAAGCGGTACACGTTTTCTCCGCGCCTCGCGGACGCCGGATCCTTCGGTGTTGCAACGTGCGAGTGATGCCCTAGGACATGTTCGATTGCGAAATGGCCATAGCACACCATCGCGAGAAGAAGCTGACCGAGTAAGTTGAATCTCACTTCGCGCCGATGAACAAGCTCATGGGCGAGAGTAATTCCGATTGCGCCTGTGATGGACCCGACGGTGACTGCGGCCAAAACCCACGGAAGTTCGTGAACTCGCGCGATTCCAAAGCCGATTAGAATGAGTTGTGCAGGCACGTAAATCCAAAATATCAAATTGGCGGCGTCGAGACCGAAATCTGTAGTTTCGATTCGTGCCGAAGTTTCCCCAGCTAAAAAATCAAGAACGGGAAGCAGCCCGAAAGCAACCAACGGCGTGGCCCAGAGCCAGACACCACCCAGATAAATTCCGACGAAGCCAAGAGCAGGAAAAATAAAGAGAAGGAAGAACGGTAGTATTGCAAGCACGTGGCCCAGAGTTTAGCCGACCCGGGAGCCCAGCCAACAATTTATTCACGTTCAGGAACAAATTCCGCCATCGCACGCTCGTCGCGGATCCACGAATTTAGATTCGGCGAAACAAATGAACTTTCGACGATGCGACCCTTCGTGCAAGACTGCATGTCGTCTTCTGGGCGGCAGTCGGCTGTCTCAAATGCCACCGACGAATAAGTCACTCGGTAACCGAGAAAAATGTCGTTCGCGCGAACCAACTCGATGCTATCGAGTTTCACCGCTTCTTCAGCGTAATAATCACCCTCAAGAATTGTGTCGCCCCAGATCTGGGCTTGATCCTCAACGATCGTAGTCAGTCGATCGTAGATCGCAGCTGGCAACTCGTTCGTTGCGAGATCAATTTGAGTTAAGCGAACCCGTTCAAGCTGAACACCGTTTTTAAGCAGCTCCGCCCAACCACGCTGAGACATTTCAATCCGATCGGCCTTTGCGAAGCTTGGTAGCATCAGGAGAGCCAAGACTAAGGTCTGTATCGCAATTAAAATCTTTCTCAGCATCGTCTTCATGGACTTAGTCGTACGCCAAGTCGTCATTATTCACTAATTCAATTTTAAGAAGAAGATATGCGCAAAACGAATAATGAAGCAGTTAAAGGTCGTTTAGTCGGCGATGCCGATCGCGCGAGACCATTCTGGCGTCGGAGAAACGAGCTTTCGAGCCTTGAGATCGAAAAGTCCAAAAACGAAGAGCCCTGTGCAGCAAACTTCATCTCGCTCGTTCAGCATTATTTGCTTCATTGTCATGGTCTTGCCTCGAGACGCCTCGGGCTCAACCTCTGAAACGATGCGAATCCTTTCTCGAAGTTTAATTTCTTTCGAGAATTTTAGATTTACTTCGAGAACGACAGGCCCGAGCCCATTCTTCACGATTTCACGCAGGCTAAAACCGCGCCCGTCAATGATGTCCCACCTCGCTTGCTCGAAAAGCTCAAGATATCTCGAATTGTTCATGTGACCAAAACTGTCGATCAGCGACTCGCGAATCAAGACCTCGCACTCGAAGGTCTTATTCTTGTGAACAGTCATCGCGTTCCGCCTCGACGCTCTGAAGCTGGACCGGTTGCCTCACTCACTGCAAGCGGTTCAATTGAACCGAGTCGGCCTATTACTTCGTTGCGTTCCCGTTCGCCGATACCTCGATTTACGAGCGCTTCCGATAGTAGCGAAGCAAACGAAACTGTTGTCACTTCATCCATCTTAAATCGTGTACGCAGCGTGACCCACTCGCTATCATTGGTCGTGCACGGGCCGTCTGCAAGCTCACAGATTTCATCTGTCAGAAGCTTGCGCGCCTTTGATAGGTCGGTCGGCTTGGAGGCCAGGTCTTTTAACTGTGTCGAGATCACCGCGTCGGCAAGGGCCAGGCGAATCCATTCGTCGACCGATTTCGCAATCGCATCGCGGCCCCCGATGCGCTCAAACAGCTTTTTTTCATTGATAATTTTGGGCTGCTTTGTTCGTCGGCGACGGCGTTTTCGAGCTTCGGCATCATCGAGAAAGAATCCTGAAATGATGGTCGCTATGATAGCGAACGATAGAAAACGAAAAAAACGATTAGAGCTGAGCTGTGACTTCATCCCCTTATCGTTGCGGATTCACGAACGCCGGTCAAAAACTTCTCGCTAATCTTTACTGGTTCAGAGAGAACGCAATCGCTCTAAGCTCGTTATCGGTGATGCGGCCCATATAGACACCCATCCCACCAGTATTGTTCGTGATCGCGTTTCTAATTCCCGTGAATGAAGCACCCTTTTTTGTCGAGTTGGCGAAGTTGTTGTGGCACGAAACGCACGATTGTCCGTTCGAAGTTTTCGTGGTGTCCGCGTACAGCGCGACACCATCAAATGGACGAACATAAAACGCTGCTGCTGGACCCGCGACCGCATTATAAAGACCATTGTAAAGCCCAGTTGTCGCATTCGTATTGTTGGCGTTCGCGATCACGCAGTCGTAGAAGGCACCCCTCGCCATCGGAGCCCCTTGCGGCGCACACGGCGATCCGCCGGTCGTCATTAATTGATGAGATGCGGTCGAGTCGTCATTACAGATTCTCAAAGTTTGTCCAACGCTGACAGCAAGCGGTGATGCCATCGAATTCCAAGGCGACGCGCCGGTTCCGTTGGGAATGCGAAATACAGTGCGAGTCGAGTTGCTGGCGCCACATGCGTCAACGATAAGTGCTGCGGTTGTTCGTTCAGATGCGATCACGGTGGTCGATCCGTCGACCCAAATAGCGGTCGACTGAATCGTGACGCGACCAGAACGGTCGCAGTAAACGAATCGTGTTTCTGGGCCGGTTCCCGCCTTCAAAATACAACCACCGGTGTTGTTGAGAAGGCTCCACAAAATCGTAGCGCTCGAAACCTGCTGGCCGCTCACCACCAATTTAAAGTCGACGCCGCCCTCGAAGGACTGCCCCTCGGGAACGACAAGGCCTGAAGGGTTAAACGTTGTCAGCCTAAATTGAGCACTGCCAACGCCGCCGCTACCCGAACTCGAAAGTTGACCCGAGTTCGGATCGTAATTGAAGCCACCATCACAGTTTTGAAAAAGCACGACGGTAACGAAACCCAGAACCCCAAACGAAGCGGCTCTGAAACTCATCATCAACGAACGTCTCATCTGTTTCTGAAGCTTCTCCATGACTCACCCCTCGAAAGAACGCATCCCCAGCAGACAGTGTACATATCGGGGTAGAAAAATCTGGGCTAAAGCACCGAGCGAAGCCAAAATGACATTTACCCGTAGCAATGTGAGACAAGGTTCTACGACCAGCTGACAACGAATAAACCCCACCGGTGCGAGACCCAAAGCAGATAAATGTCGAACGAAACAACACCTTTCATCAAACAGGATGCCAAACGAATAGACACCTCACCGCCCCAAACTGCGAAGCTGTCGAAGTTCTATCAAACCAGAGAGCGGTCGCCGGAGGCGCAGCCAGAGGGCGGTCGCCGAAGGCGCAGCCAGGGGGCCCGCTCCAACACACTGTGAGGGGAAGGCGGGCTCCGTCGGGTTTTTCGCGACCTCCGAAACGGGGAGGTCGCGTAAGCGCGACTCGAGGGCCGGGATGGCCCGAGCCGTTTCGGCGAGGTCAGGATGACCGCGTCGCGAAAAACCCGACGGCGCCCGCCGTTCAACGAATATTAATGGATGACATCGGCTCTCGCGCCAATACCGCCGGGCGCCCTGACTGCTGAACGCGCTCGATGAGACCGATGGATGACGGAAGTGAGCGCGCCTGCGCAAATAGGCTATTTAAAAAGCCGCGATCAAATTTCAAATTCAGGCCGAGGCTCCCCTCAGAACCTTCAGCAAATTGATCGATCAATCGCGAAAGATGATCGACACTCTTCGGATAGATTTCGATCTCATACCCATCCGGCAGTCCTGCGAATTCGGCCGCTTTTGAAATTGCACGGTCGAGGCCACCCATTTCGTCGACAAGACCCAATTCCAGCGCGCGTGATCCCGACCAGACACGTCCTTCAGCAATGATTTCGACATCTTCGATTTTTTCGAACCCGCGGCTTTGTGCAACGACACTGACAAATCTTTTGTAGGTTCGTTCAACAGATTTTTGAATCGACGCCGATTCAACAGGGTCAAGTCCGCGCGTAAACGCACCGTAGTCCGAATGTTTGTGAGTCGTGACGCGATCAAAAACTACACCGAGCTTATTTCTGAAAGCACTTTCGGCATCAAACATAAGTCCGAACACACCTATCGAACCGGTAATTGTCGTCGGTTCTGCAAAAATATGTCGAGCGCCCACTGCCATGTAATAGCCGCCCGATGCAGCAACATCACCCATCGAGGCTACGACGGGGCGCTTTTCATCGAGTATCGTTAACTCGCGCCAAAGAACATCACTTGCAAGCGCGTCTCCGCCCGGACTGTTGATTCGAACGACGACCGCCGCAATGTCTTCATCATCAGCAATCTCGTAAAGCGAATCCATAAACGCATCGTCGCCAATCTGATCACTGCCCCCCTCGCCTTTGACGATTTCGCCTTCAGCGATCAGCAGTGCGATTTTACGTTTGTCTTTCGATTTCGACTTCGTCTCGTTGGCCATCCGAGCTGTCGAAACGTAGTTCAATTCATCGCCTGCGCCCCATCCGGCGGTGGTGCGCATGAGCTCGTCAAACTCATCCGAGTACATGGCGTCTGTAACGAGCCCCGACTTCTTTGCCTCTTCGACCGAAGCGATCGCAAGATCTGACATCCACTGATCGAGCTGTTCAGGTTTCACTTTCGCGCGCTCTGCAATAGCTTTTCGCGCCTCTGTCCAAATGTCGCCGAGCAAGACATTTGACTGTTCTCGACTCTCGGCACTCATCTTGTTGAGTAAAAATGGTTCGACCGCGGCCTTAAATTTACCGACGCGAAAAACAATTGGCTTCACGTCGAGTTTTGCAAACAGCCCAGGCAGAAAGGGGCTCTCACTTGCAAGACCGTCAAGCTCAACATCGCCATTTGGCTGCATAAAAGTTTTATCGGCGCCACTCGCAACATAAAAACCCACTTCATTCATCCGGTCTGCGTAGGCGAAAACAAACTTCTTTGACTCCTTGAAAGCCAACAGCTCGCGTCGAATCGCCGTGGCTGCGGCCCACCCGATCGATGGATTGCGAATATCGACAACAGCGCCGACGATTCGTTGATCATTTCGAGCGTTGCGAATCGCTTTGATCAATCTCTGTAGGCGTATTCGAACTCGACCGTCGTCAAACAGCCACGCGACGGTCGGAGACGAATCGACAATCTCACCATCAAGCAAGATGTGCAGCACAGCCTTGGGCTTGATTGGCTCGCGAGATGAGAGATCCATCTTGCCGAAAAGCATAACCAAAACGACTGGTAAAACAATGAACGCACAAAAGACTCCAGCGAGAATTCCAAACATCGACGAAAACATAGATTTAAAAAACGACTTCACGGCGAACTCCCTCTATTTCAAATCACCTAAATCAACACGGTCCCCGTCATGCGCAAACTGCCACTCAAGCCCGGGAAGATGGCGTCCCGACTGCCTGGCCTTTGCACGATAAGCCTCGAGAAAATCTCGAGTCTGCCGCTCGGCATCGGCGATTTTGCGATCGCTAGCCGCGGGATCATGATGAGCAAAAAAAATTTTCTTCACACCTTCGCGAAGCGCGATCTCAAGACCAATCGGTGCAGCCGAGTGGCCCCAGTTCATATGCTGCAAAAATTCTCGCAGCGTATACTGCGCATCAAAAAAACAAAGGTCTGCGCCACGGTAAAGTGCAGCGTCTTCTGCAAGATCAACTGGCGACACGCGCGTCGCTTCGCTGTCAACACAGTGAGCGTAGCTCCGAAGACCGTCCGCCGTTTCAGCTTCGACCCTGTAACCCCAGCAAGGATCTGGATGATCTAACTGATAGGGCGTGACAGCAAGTAATCCCAATTGAATTTTCTTTCGAGGCGCCATTTTATGAAACTCAACGGTCGAAAGCAGCTCTTCAAATGGCACTGGAAAAAACGGTTTCTTGAATTTCTGTCGAACGCATACCTCGAGGTCATCTTGTACGGCGTAAAAATGAATCTTATTTCCCTTCACAAACAACGGCGCAAAAAACGGCAGCCCGATGATGTGATCCCAGTGGAAGTGCGTGAACAACAGATGCACTTCGCCTTGCCCAAGACCACAGGGCCCGCGCATGAGCTTTTCGCCAAGCCGACGAAGTCCCGACCCAGCGTCAATGATGACCTTCGACTCACCAGCGTCAACCTCGACGCACGAAGTATCGCCGCCAAAACCGCCAAACTGCCAGTGAGGCAATGTTTCAAGGAAGCTATCAATTCGAGAGGTCGCAGACGACTGATCAGACGACGTCTCAAGCGACCGTGCAAAGCTTTGTAAAACTTCACGCGTGTGTTCGCGAACCATTTCTGGAGTCTTGGGCGATGGCAGCGAGCCTCTGACGCCCCAAAATTGAACCGCAAACTTCGCCATAGTCCCTACGATGCAAGCTGCATCTGCGAACGTCATCTATTCGATGGGTTTGAACTCAATATTTTTCACTTCGAGCTCTTCTTCACCTTTTGGTGTTCGCAATACAACAACCTCCCCGACGCGTGACTGAAGAAGTGATTTACCAATTGGCGAAATCCAAGAGACTTTACCGAGCTTCGCGTCAGTTTCATCGATGCCTACTATTTTATAAACCCTAATGACGTCACTCTGGTCTAGAACGGTCACGGTAGCTCCAAATAAAACCCGATCACCTGATTGATTTTCAGGCACGACCACTTCGGCGCGATCAATTCGCTTTTGTAAAAAGCGAATACGTCGATCGATCTCACGAAGCCTCTTCTTGCCATACTGGTAATCCGCGTTCTCGGAACGATCGCCATTACTCGCCGCCCACGCGACGACTTCGACCACACGCGGTCGCTCGTTCGTCAGCAGGTCGTGAACTTCCTCTTTCAGAATGTCGAAGCCCTTTTGAGTGATGTAATTCTTTGTCGAACGAAAACCATTTAACTGACCTGCGGCCGCGCTTTCAGGCTGATCGGCGTCTTGATCGTCGACGGGTTCGACGTCGACGCCTGCCGAGGCGCCAGCATCTAGATCGTCATGTTTGATGAATGCCTTGCTCATATTCTTTCGCCCGTGCCTAATAAAACCAGCATGATACTATCGTCGTCCGGAGGCCTCGTCTACCACGCGCGCGCAGCATTCACACGATTCGAAAGCCTATTTCGTTGTGCAATTGATGATCGATGGCAGCCCACGCGCCGCTCTGTGTCCAGCAACGTTCGAGCATGGCTAACGGAAACTCAACCTCAGCAACTCATTATATTCGGGCCAAGCGCCGGCTATCTTCTTGAACCTGATTTTTTTGCCAAGCTAGATCGCGAGCTCGGCAGGCAGCCAATTTCTATTGTTGCAGTTGATCCCGATCCTCTTGCACAGATTTTTTTCCGACGCAGATTTCGTTCGACAAAGGTGACGTGGCACACAAGAAGCGACCTTCTTCCGTTTACCAGCCGCGACTCAGCTTCGTTTGGTGCTTTTATTGCCAAGTCCTTAAAAGAAAACGATCAGACGGCTATTT
>JALHOI010000001.1 GCA_022843085.1 Pseudobdellovibrionaceae bacterium | reverse complement strand
AACCTCGCCTCTGGTACCACAACATGAGTTCGCTACGAACATTGATAACCCCGAGAATCATACGAGTAGCACCCCACGCACGCGCAAACGTTTCGCTTTCACTCATCAAGAATTTTCCAAGCCCCGCATTCTGTGAGGTGGGCTGAACCGTCAGCATTCCGAGGTAGACACCGATTCCGACTTCATCTTCAAACCGCTCGAGACAAACTGTGCCTACAGTCTCGCATTCATTCTGTGACGAGCTCTCGACAAGGCAGAGAATCGCCTTGTCGTGGTGGCGAAGAAGCTCGCGAATTTTTTCTGCATCAATACGCTGCCCTCCCACAATATCGGCCTCGGTCGTCCACCCTTTTTTTGAGCTTTCGCCGCGATACGCAGAATTGACCAGCTCGTGTATTCGACTGACGTCGGCCTCTGTCGCTTTTCGTGTTGTGTACATAGCGTCTCGTTTCCCGCTCAAAGAGGCATCTGTCAATTGCACGGCCCTAAGGTCGCGCGCGCTTTAGACCGATTTATCCAAAAGTTTTTTGGCTTTTTTGTGACCGTGGTTTTATCTTTAAAGGCTATGAAGCCCGATCGCCATCTCTGCGAATGTCAGATCACGCACCCCGCTTGGTTTGGTCCCTCGATTCGCGATGTTCCGGTGGCCGACGACTACTACGATCTCGTTTGGTTTTACGAATGTGGCGCATGCAAAGCTCTGTGGCTTCGCGTGCTCTTTGAGGCGCCCCACTTACCAAAGGCAGGTCACTGGTACGACGCTTTAATTAACAACGGAGGCAACATCGTCGTTTTAAACGACGATGCCATTCAAAAGTTGGTAGGTACGCGAGAAAGTATCGGCCAGGTCTTTTCGAAAGCGACAATTCGGTTTCGAGGCGGGTCTTACTTCGGCGGTATCGCGAGCCCGACTGATCTCATTCCAACGCGCTTGGTTTAATCGAAGAGAGTGAGCTGGCGAGTGGGATCAAACTGCTTTTGCACCAGCTGAAGAGCTCGACTATCGAGAACCATGGCCTTGCCGCGACGTTCGATCGCGATCCCTTGGGCTGGACACACGCTGAGGCAAGGGCGCAGCTCGACTCGGTCGACGTTCAGCCAATCTCGTAGTTTGAGTTTAAAAACTTCAAGTCGCCGTTCGAAGTCCGCGCCGAACTCGGCTTCGAACGCAAGATTGTTGAAACCAAGCTGCGGGTTCTCTTGGATACGAACAGCGCCAAGCTCACGCCGCGCACAGTTCGAACAGAGTAAGCCCGCCGGTCGTTTCACACGGTTTCAAACTTCCGCGACTCTTCGGCCACCGGCATCACAACTGAGTCATGCGATCTGATAAGAAGTGATTCGTTCTGGGCCAGCATCGCTGCCGGCATTCGGTCGCCGAACTTCGCTAAACTTTCGCGGTGGCTAAGCGCCTCGTCAACCCAAGCCGGTGCGTCGATATGTGTAATTTTCTCGAACGCAGCTCGCGAGAAATTCTCAAGGCCGCTCCAGTCGAGATCATCGAATGTCGGAGTCGTACCGAGCACATTTCGTTTTCCCGAAGCGCGTCCATGAACGCGGTCAAAAATCCACTTGAGGACTCGCATATTGTCACCGAAGCCCGGCCAAACGAACTTGCCACTTTCGTCTTTACGAAACCAATTAACGCCAAAAATTTTGGGCAATTTATTGTTTTTGTTTTCGCCAAAGCTAAGCCAATGGTCGAAATAGTCGCCCATATTGTAGCCGCAGAAAGGAAGCATCGCCATCGGATCACGGCGAACCACACCCGTTGCACCGGCGGCCGCTGCGGTCGTCTCACTCGCAAGCGTTGCGCCCGAATAAACTCCTGACGCCCACGAGTCAGCCTCGTAAACAAGCGGCACAAGGCCCGCCCTGCGACCACCGAAGATCATCGCAGAAAGCGGCACGCCCTCAGGGGCGTTCCACTTCTCGTCGAGCGACGGACACTGTTCGATCGCGACAGTAAACCTGGCATTCGCATGCGCGGCAGAACGTCCGCAGTCGGGTGTCCAGTCTTTCCCCTGCCAGTCAATGAGGTGCGAGGGTGCCTCTTTCGAAAGTCCTTCCCACCAGATATCGCCGTCATCGGTCAGAGCAACGTTCGTGAAGATGACATTTGCCGAGATCGTTTTTACGGCATTTGGATTTGTTTGAAGCGAGGTGCCAGGGGCGACTCCAAAAAAACCAGATTCAGGGTTGATCGCATAGAGCTTGCCGTCGTGACCCGGCTTGATCCATGCGATGTCGTCACCAACGGTCGTCACCTTCCAACCATCAAATGACTTTGGCGGAACCAGCATCGCGAAATTTGTCTTTCCGCAGGCCGACGGAAATGCTGCGCCGACATAAATCTTCTCTCCCTTCGGAGATTCGACCCCCAGGATCAGCATGTGCTCGGCCAGCCAACCCTGCTTTTTTCCCATCACTGAAGCGAGGCGAAGCGCGAAACATTTTTTTCCAAGCAGCGCGTTCCCACCGTAACCCGAACCATACGACCAAATCTCGTTTTGCTCGGGATAGTGTACGATGTACTTTTCAATGTTGCAGGGCCACGGTTTATCCTTAGAACCTGGCTCGAGCGGTGATCCCACACTGTGCAGCGCCTTCACGAATTCGCCATTCGTACCAAGCTTCGCCCAAACCTGAGAACCCATGCGGGTCATACGCCGCATGTTGACCACGACATAGGGAGAATCAGAGATCTCGATGCCGATCTTAGACAGTGGCGAATTCAGGGGGCCCATGCTGAACGGAATGATGTACATCGTACGCCCGCGCATCGCGCCCCGAAACATCGGCCGAAGCTTTTCGCGCATGGCTTCGGGACTCATCCAATTGTTGTTCGGCCCCGCATCGACCTCTTTTTCGGTGCAAACGAACGTTCGATCTTCGACGCGAGCGACATCTTTGGGATCTGAGGTTGCAAGGTAGCTGTTCGGCCGTTTTTCGGGATTGAGCTTCCGAAGCGTTCCCGAAGCGATCATCTTTTCGATCAACTTTGTTTCTTCAGTCTCAGAGCCGTCACAAAATTGAATTGCATCAGGCTCGAGAAGCTTGGCCAACTCACTGATCCAAGAAAGTACCTCGGGATTTTGGGTTGGAGCCGACGTGAAATCCATTGGAAACACGTTCGGAAACAGGCTTTGAGCCATTCGGAATCCTCCTGAAGAGAGCTGCTGGAAACTTAAGACTGCCGACACTAAATTTCGGGCCAACGGCCGACAAGTCAAAATCGCTTCAGGCTGAAAATAGTTAGATCAAAGCGCTCCTGGAGTAGTTTGGCGCCCGGCCCTGAAAAAAGAATGGGTCGGGCGAATTGGCCCGGCACAGCTCTCTCGAGATTCGGATCGAATCTCGATCGCTTCAATTTTAACGGCCATTTATTGGCCAGATCTATTGCCAGGTCTATTGCCAGGTCTATTGAAGGTCAGGCGCGTTGGCTGCTTGAGCCCCGACTTCGGGATTAATCGAAATCTTTGCACTTTTTCTCATCGACTCCATCCACGAAGCGAAAGCTTCATCGATGCGGCGAGACGCCGTAGATTCGGCCTTGAACTCGGGCGATTCACTTAAAATTTCTTGAGGAGACTTGGGTTTCGCCGCGGTCGCCTTAGACGCCGCTTCCCCCGCGGACTTAAAACGAAGAAGAAGCGCTTGAGGACCCTGCCGAATCAGCTTCGGCGCAAGGGGTTTGGCCATCGAAAGCCGAAACGCGGCCGCACCGGCCTCGTCGCCGCCACCGAATTTTGGAATCGATTCGGCGTTTAAAGCGAACGGTCCAGATTCGGACCAGCTGAGTT
Source organism: Pseudobdellovibrionaceae bacterium (assembly GCA_022843085.1). Lineage (GTDB taxonomy): Bacteria > Bdellovibrionota > Bdellovibrionia > Bdellovibrionales > JAMPXM01. The sequence continues at coordinate 36,644 of JALHOI010000001.1, read as the reverse complement.
TGTATTTTGAAAGAAAAGCGTCAACCGAAGCCGAATCACCGGCTGCAAGAGCTTTTTCGAGATTCGCCACCTCGTCACGCGAGCGATCTTGGGCGACGAGCTGTTGAGCGATGTCGTCTTGGGCTTCTTCCATCGTTGTTTCGCTCGCAGGCTTGATCGCTTCGACCCGAATGATGTGAAACCCGAAGTCTGTCTGGATGGGATCAGAAATCTGGCCAGGCTTCGCTGAAAAAACGTACTTTTCAAACTCGGGCACCATGGCTCCACGTGCAAAAAAGTCGAGTAGACCGCCTTTCGCCTTTGAACCGGGATCTTCGCTCTTTTCGCTCGCAAGCTTCGCGAAGTCGGCCCCGCCCTTCAGATCTTGCACGATCTTCTCGGCTTCGGCCCTTGCCGTCGCTACTTTAACGCTGTCTTTTTTGTCAGCCCGAATGAGAATGTGGCGTGCCGACGCCTGCTCGGGCTTTGAAAACTCGGATTTGCGGCTATCAAAGTACGATTTGATTCTTCCCGCCGAATCTGCTTTCGCCAAAAACGTTTTGATGTCAGCCGGAGAAACGGCGTCGGGAAAAACTAAGGTTTCGGTCGGAACCGACACACCCTCGACGTTCACGAGTTTACCTTCAACTTTACCGATCATTTCGGCTTCAAAGGGAAGCGGCCGAAGTGCGGCAGAAAATGTTCGCGCGACACGGCTTGCGGCAAGCTGTCGACGCATTTTCTCTTCGAATTCTCCAGCAGTCTGACGCGTGCCGCCGAGGTACTGTAAATAGAGGGTCTTGCTAAAGCGGCCCTGCTCTTGAAAAGCTGGAATTTCGGCAATAGCGTCGCGAACCTGCGCATTTGGCGTGGTAAGTCCGATCCGGCCGAGATTTTGGCCGAGGAGTTGCGCGTCGATCAGCGACCGAATTGCCTGCTGGCGAACCATTTGACGAGCGAAATCTGGGCCGAATTGCTCCATTTGGGTAAATCGCGAGTCGCGGCTCAACATCTCAACGCGTTCAGAGAATTCTGCGATCGAAACGATCTGACCGTTGACTGAAGCGGCTGTTCCGCCTGAGGCGACGCCCGGTGCATTCGGGGTTTGTCCAAGAAATACGAAAACGATGATGATACCGCTGAAGAGGATCCAGGCTGTGATGCTCTTTAAGACTTTGCGACGGTCGTTCTTCCAGGCCGTGCCCATGTTTGCGCGCATTGCACGAATACCTAGTTTGCTCGCCATACCGCCGCCCGCCTGCTTGTTCATCAGCATCCCCCTGTCAAAAAACCGGATTGTCAAAAAACCGGAATTCGCGCGAAAAAAACGCGCATCGCACGAAACGCACATGTCAGCCAGTTTTACTTGAAATTTCAAGGAGGTTTCTTTGAAATGGAGAGAATTAGGTGTGAAATAACACTGTCGCGTGCCGCGTGACGTCGTTTCAGGGAGAGTCAGGCTTTGAATTTTTTTGCGTTCGACATTCGAAAGCTTCTCATCGTGATCGCCGTCATCGCGCTTCCGATTCTATCCATCAACATGAAGCGCAACCCCGGCGAAGATCCCTGGTACAGAAGGCCCTTCACTTGGTTTATCGCCGAATCTCAAGGCGGCTACTCAAGCTTCACAAGTGGAGTGCGCGGAACCACATCGATGTATCTCAATTTGATGGGCATAAAAAAAGATAACATGCGCATGCAGCGCGAAAACGAAGAACTTCGCGCGCAGCTCGGAGCCCTTACCGAGTTAAAGCTCGAAAACGAACGACTGAATCAGCTGCTGCAGTTTAAACTGAATACAAAAATGAGGTTGCTGGCTTCAAAAGTGATTGCACGAGACTTGTCTCCTGACCACGAATCGATTCGAATCAACCGCGGCTACCGGCAGGGCTTGCGCAAACAAATGGGTGTCATCACAGTTCAGGGCGTCGTCGGTTACGTTCTTTCGACCGAAATGGACACAGCGCAGATTCTCGTGGTTACAGACCGTTCGGCGGCTGTCGATGCGCTTGTTCAACGAACGCGTGCACGCGGCCTCGTCAGCGGAAAAGATTCGAATTCTGTTCGCCTGCGCTACCTCGAGCGCGCCGATGACGTCGCAGTCGGCGACGCCGTTGTCACCAGCGGTATGAAGGGATCGTTCCCTAAAGGTTTTCCCGTAGGGAAAGTGACAAGTGTTCGCAAAACAGATTTCGGAATTTCGCAAGAGGCACTTGTTGAACCCGTCGTCATGCCGTCGAATCTTGAAGAGGTTTTTGTCGTTCTCGATTCGGGCGGCGAGGATTTTAACGAAAAACTCGCCACCGGTTTCGGCGCCCCCTTACTTTCGAAAATGAATCAGCCGAGCCAGCCTGTAGCGTCGCCGCCATCGGCTTTGCCGACCCCGGCAGCGTCGACTCCGGCAGCGTCGACTTCTTCGCCGGCACCCCAAACCGTCGCTCCGCCGATCGCGGATCCAGTGGTGAAGGTCCAATGAAGGCTAAGGCACTACTTGTCGCCAATATTTTCTTATTCCTAGCTGCGACGCTTTTATTGGCTGGGGGCCAGACTTCTTTTTGGCTTCAGATTTTCGGCTACTTTCCACCACCGGCCCTGTGGATACCCGGACTCGTGTACATCGCATTGTTTCGTTCGACACTGACCGTGATCATTGTCTCGCACCTGATTGCCATTGCTCTCGCGACTTCGACAGCGATGCCCGAAGGTCTGATGATGATTTCTTGCCTCGCCGTCGCACTCAGCGTGCAGATTTTCAAAACGAGATTCTATTGGACCGCGACAACCTATTTCATGCTTGTGTGCGGCCTTGCCACGCTGATGTTTCATCTCTACCACTTCGCGGCTTCGTGGGTGATCGCCGATCACCCACTGACGTCTCCGGCCGTAAGCGCCTGGGTCATCCAGGCCCTTTTGACTCCACTTTTTGCGCCATTACTTTTTCCGATCTTCCGCTGGTTTGACCAGATCACTCATCGAACCGAGCCGCCCGAGATTACGGGGGCCTACTCTGCTTAACTGCAGGTCTGAAAGTCACCTATGAGCGATTATCTACCAAGTGATGAAATTGAAGCGAAAGACTACCAGCCTCGGTACCGTTTGGTTTACTCGCTGATCGCGCTGACGGTCGCAATTTTCGCGCTTCGTCTTTGGTATCTACAGATTGTGAATGGCAGTGAGCTCCGCCAGTTCTCTGAACAAAACTCGATTCGGGAAACGAAAATTCCGGCTCCGCGTGGAATCGTTTATGACCGCAATGGCGAAGTGCTTGTCGAGAATCTACCAGGTTTCGAAGTGACCCTTTCGCCGCAGTTCGTAACTAACTTTGAAGAGACCGCTGAGGCTCTTGGACTGGCTCTCAATATTCCAACTTCGGTCGTCATGCAGACGGTGCAAAAAAGTCGACGCTTGAACGGCGCCTTTCGACCTGTGCGCATCAAAGAAAACCTGACCCGAGACGACATCTTCAATATCGAAGTTTTGAAGCAGGATTACACGGGTGTCGACATCAAAGAGACTGTTCTTCGGTCGTATCCGTTGAAGGAAAATGGCGCTCAGTTTTTTGGTTACGTCGGCGAAGTGTCGAAACGACAGCTACCAAAACTCAACGAAAAATTCGCCGCACGGGGACTTCGCTTCGCTCAGGGCGACCTCATTGGCACAAGCGGGCTCGAAGAGATTTACGATCTCGATCTTCGAGGGCGCGACGGAATATCGGTCGCGCAGCTCGATGCCCACGGTCGCGAAGCGTTCGGAGATCCGATGGGACTGCTCGGCTCGATGGGCGGAGTCACGCCGGCGACTCCGGGCAACAACGTAATTTTAACCATCGACAAAGATGTACAAGAGGCGGCTTGGCGTTCGTTCGTTGAGGGCAACCGTATCGGCGGCGCGATCGCGATGAAATCAAACGGCGAAATTCTGGCGTGGGTCTCTGCACCGTCGTTTAATCCAAACGAATTTTCGACGGGCATCGCCCCTGAAACTTGGCGCAGACTCGTGAATGACCCTGATAAACCACTTCGGAACAAACCGATTCAAGATCACAATTCACCAGGTTCTACATTCAAACCCTTGATCGCGATTACGGCGCTCGCCGAAAATGTGATCACCCCAAACACGATTGTCGCGTGTCCCGGCCAAATCAAGTTTGCGGGCCGTCCCTACCACGACACGCTTCGAGGGGGCCACGGAAATCTCAACGTTGCTCAAGCGATCGAGCGGTCGGCCAATGTGTTTTTCTACAAGATGGGAATCGCGCTCGGCATCGACAAGATGTATCGCTTTTGCGATGCCTTCGGCATCGGCCGCCGCACCGGAGTCGAGCTCGCCGGCGAACGCTCGGGCCTGATGCCATCAAGCGACTGGAAAAAGAACACGATTGGCGAAGAATGGCAGCCCGGAGAAAATCTGTCCGTGGCGATCGGCCAGGGCTTTGTTTTGTCGAACCCGCTTCAGATGACCGTCGCCTACAACGCGATAGGCACCGAGGGAAAAGTCGTGAAGCCATTTGTTGTGAAACGTATTCTGACTCCTGACAACAAGTTGATCGAAGAATTCGGGCCAACGCAATTGCGAGATCTTGGCGACATGAACGGCGAATTTCACGTCAAAAAAGAAGTCTTCAAAGCCGTGAAAGAGGGCCTGCGTCTTGTTGTCAATGGCGATCGAGGAACGGCCCGGGCGTCGAAGCTGAACTACATCGAAATTGCCGGCAAAACTGGAACCTCACAGGTCATGAATTTCTCGGCTGACCAGATTTATTCGTCGTGTGAAGCACGCCCGAAATACCAGCGCCATCACGGTTGGTTTATCGGCTATGCGCCGGCGGATAATCCGGAAATCGCGGTCGGTGTTCTCGCCGAACATTCGTGCCACGGTTCGTCGGGCGCAGCCCCTGTCGCAAAGGCGATGATTGCAGCCTACGTCGCGAAGTACCATCCCGAGTGGCTTGAACGAGACTTGCGAAAGAAAAAAGAAATCACTCCGGTTGCTCCGCAGGCGCCTGTGCCGGTCGGACCGATCGAGGGAGAATAAATGGCTGACTATAATTCCGGATTTCAAATTCAGGAGCGTGGGTTTTTACGAAAACTCGATTGGAACTTCATTGTTCCAATCGTGACTCTTCACGTGATTGGAATTATCAATCTTTATTCAGCGACGCACGGTATTGGCGCGATTCAAACAGACCGTCTCTTTGTCTCTCAGTTGTTCTGGTTGCTGAAAGGTTGGATCGTTTTTCTAGGTGTGACACTTGTCGATTACCAATTTTTTATTCGCGCTGCCTACGTCTTATACGTTCTGAATTTAGTTGCGCTCGTCGCGGTCATCTTTTTCGGCAAGGTGGCCCTTGGCGCTCAGCGGTGGCTTGATTTAGGAATTTTCAGCTATCAACCATCTGAATCAATGAAGCTGGCACTCGTGTTGGTTCTCGCGAAAATTCTAGCGCAAAAATCTTTTGCGAATGGAATGGGCCTTAAGGATCTTGCGTTTCCGCTACTGATACTGATTGGCGTTCCATTTTTAATCACAGCTGAACAGCCCGATCTAGGGACTGCGATGATGCTTTTTATTATCGGCATCTCGATGCTGTTTTTTGTTCGAATTCGTCGCGCCATTCTTGTTGGGCTCACGGCCGTGATGCTGATGGCTGTGACCGGCGCTTGGTTCTTCGGCCTGCGCGATTATCAGAAACATCGCATCTATACATTCCTTGATCCCGCGCGCGACCCACGCGGCAAAGGGTACAACAGTATTCAGTCGAAGATCGCGGTGGGATCAGGTCAGATTGTTGGCAAGGGTTTTCGAAAGGGAACTCAATCTCAGCTTGAATTTCTGCCGGAACGACACACTGACTTCATTTACTCTGTTCTGTCCGAAGAGTGGGGTTTCTTAGGAAGCTTCTTCACCATTTCTGTGTTCGGACTTCTGTTTGCTTCGATGATTCGGATTGCGGCCCATGCGCGAGACAAAGCCGGAGCACTGCTTGCCGTCGGAGTCACCGCGACTGTTTTTTGGCACATGTTCGTGAACATCAGCATGGTCATTGGACTCTTGCCGATCGTTGGTATCCCCCTGCCACTCTTAAGCTACGGCGGATCGAACATGCTGACGACGATGGCGGCTCTGGGGCTGGTGTCGAGTGTGAGTTACCGCAAATACCTTTTTTAAAGAGCTTGTTTTGAGGGGAGCGATCGTTCTTTTACGATCGCTCATCGCAATCAAAGTCTGTGTTTCCATTCTTTTGGCTCTCGGTTCTTCGAAGCAAGGCGGCCATCTATTCGAATCTGTTCGAATCTATTCGAATCTGTTCGAATCTATTCGAATCTGTTCGAATCTGTTCGAATCGAATCGAATCGATTACATGGTGATTAAAATAAGCTCACAAGCGAAATCGCTCTTCTTGCTCGCCGCCATTGCGAGAAGTACTACACACGTCCATTGAGCGGCCCACAACCTGCTATACCGTGCACCAACGCCATGAACAATTCTCGTTCGAACTCTACTCGTCAATCGGTCCGAATCGCAGCGAGGTTCGCGCTGTTCCTTGCCGCAATGATCGGCCCTGAGCACGCGCGCAGCGACAATTCGGTTCGCGAGATTCTTCGAGTTCCTGGCCAACCCCTCGAAGTTATCTTCAATGACGGACGTGTTGCGACTGTCGTGAGAAGAGAGAAAATCGAAGAATTCCGGGTGCCCGTCCAACTCGGCGAGAATTCGTGCTCGGCTCATGCCGGAATTTCATGTTCGTTTGTCATGCCTTTCGTAAGGCAGCAATTTGCGGCCGTTTGGAAAAGACATCCGACCCGAGAGGGCCGACCGCTTGAGTACAGCTTTAATGGCTCAATCACGTTTGGCGCTCAAAATTTCATCACGCAGTCACAAAGTGAACTCTTTGATAAAGTTCTTCGCCGAATACCCGCGGTGTTAAGCGATCGGTCGATGGCCCGTATCGAATGTGCAAGTGCAGACGCTGACCTTCTACAGAAGTCGCTGCCAACGAATCGAACTCTTCTTTACTGGGACGAGAATTTCGAAGGCGGTAACGCCGAACTTGCAATCGCAAAAGGCTTTGGAGCTCGCGTGAATCAAACCTGGCGCCGATTCGAAGACTTCGAACTTGACCTTCAGGGTGCGACATTAAGAATTCCACGATTTAAAAAACCGTACGGAATGTTCACCGACTACTACCCGTTCGGGCTCTCTTACCAAATTCAAATGACCTTTCTAGCCTCGAACATCGTTGAGCCGCGCGACGAAAGCTGTGAACTCCGGTGGGATGTCAGCTTTACCAGCTACTTTACGCAACTCATTTCGGTTCTCTCGGGCGGAGGTTCGGGCACGATGAATCCGGCCACGTACAAAGTGTTCGAAGAAAGTGACGAAAATAAAAATCCGTATGCCCAAAAGATTTACGAGAAATCTCTTTGGGAAGACAAAGGCATGCACTGATGAGAAGTCGCAGGCAATCAACCGCTGCTACTTTTGCGCTTGCCTTGTTTGGACTCATTTTTAGTCACTCGGCTAGAGCCCAAGAACTTCCGCCTCATGTCTTCATGCATAAGGTTTCAATGCGGCTTGTCGGGCGACCTCCGACCCTCGCAGAAAAAGCTCTTCTTTCGAAGACGATGAAACCGGGCTGCGCCTCTGTGACTTGCCTTGACGATTTTTTTCGTTCGTTCATTCGCGAAAAAATGAAAGCCCCCGAATTCTACGCCATCGCTTACAGTAAGGTAACCGAACGCTTCGGCTACAAGTCACCGTCGTCTAGCGCCCTCAGCCAAATCATCAAAACCGGGGTCGACGGCGGCGGAGCCAGCGAGGGCCGCGACTTCATGTTGGTCTATCGAACTTTTAAAGAGAACGCGCCCATCGACGATTTGTTTACGAGCCAAATCGTGACGGACCCGACGTATCCAGACCTCAGTGCAGCAAATCCTGGGTTCGAACGATTCTCGATCGACGTTTCAAGAATGCCCAGGCCCCCTCAACAATCAAATTACGAATTTCTTCTTGAAAATGGTTCGACGGTCAACTCGACTCAGTTCAACTTGTCTGGTCACCCGAATATCGCAGGGCTTTTTTCAAGTACCCGTTTTCTGCTTCGATACTGGAATTCACCTATCAACAGAAATCGAAAACGAGCCGCTGCCTTTTTTCGTGTCATGCTTTGCGATTCAATGTCGCCGGCGTTAGAGAGAGAAACCCAAAGAGAAAAAGAGCTGCGGCTGGCGCTTGGAATTTCAGATGAACAGTACTCGGCCGATGAACTTGTAAAGATTCACCTCAACAAGCACGCGAATCAAAAAGACTGCGCCGTCTGTCATGACCGACTCGATCCAATCGGCCGAACGATGCGTCCCCTCGAAGTCGGCGTTTCGGGTGTGTCTTTCAAAGGTCAGCTGCGCTTCGCAAATAGCCTCAGCGAAAATGCCGAGATCGAAGTTTCAAATTTTCACGATTTGGCAGTCAAAACGACCAAACAATCGAAGTATATCGACTGCCAAACAAACTGGATGATCGAAACGTTTCTAGGTAAAGATCTCGGCCTTCCGCCTCTTCGTTTTACAGAATTTTTTAAGACAGTCGAAAAAAACAAACGACGGGTCAAATCGACGATTGAAGAACTTCTGATGCTACCTGAATTTCGTGGCCTCGTTCCGAAAGTTATAGAGCCCGCAAGCCTCGTCGCTGCAAAAACAGTGTTATCAAACTGTACCGAATGTCACGCCAACCTGTTTCGCGAACGTCCTGAGCAAATCAAAGCCCGCTTGTCACGGATTTCGGTTTGCCTGGATTTGCTTAATGACGGCAAACAGCTGGCTATGCCACCAAGCGACCATTACTGGCTACCGAGCGATGCAGACCTCCGCTCTGTAAAAGAATGGATCAAACAAGGCGGCCCACTCAGCGACGACGTCAAACTGTACGATTCAAACGAAGTGACGCGAGTTCTATCGCCGCCACCGGGAGTTCGAAAATGCCGCGAGTAAGCTTAAATGTGTTTGCTGGGGTTTTGATGATGCTGACTTTTGAGATGGCGAACTCAGAAGCTCGTCGGTCTTTCCAAAAGGTGGCGTTCGAAGAATCTGTATCTCGATTTCCGGCACCGCTTGTGGTCATCGAACTCTTACGAAGTCTTGCACCGTTTCAATCTGCGACCGGTCTTTCAAATTCCTGCCTCCGAATTGATGAAGCTTCAGCCGCGGTGTTGGGAGCAATTGATCCTGGTCAATTACAACCGCTCGAGCAAACTCCGGGCGCTCTCTTTTTTAACTATTTTGAAAATTGCGCAAAAACGATGATCAAGCTGGGATTTGAAAACGAAGATCTTGCGTCTCAAAACTCTGTTGCGATTCTCGAAACATCACTGGCGCGAAAGCTTCTGGCGGCCACTGGTCAAAACGAGGTCTCGCGAGCTTGGGCCCAGCCCTTCGGAAATTTGCCAGCGGGTTTACAAATCGAGCTCGTCGATCAAATTGTTTTTTTTGTGATCGGCGGTGAAGAGGTTCTTTTCCACCACCGCTACATCGGCGATAAAAATGTTTTTGGCCGACACCTTGAATCAGCGGGCGACCTACGCCAGTTCATACTTGAAAACCTGGCGAAAGGTTCGCGACCTGGGCAAGATTCCGTACTCGGGTTTTATACGAGGCTTAGCGTACTTCTTCACCTTGGGCCTGTGCTCAAAAACTAAAAGGCATCATGCTAAAAACGTCGCGTCGAAATTTTATGAAGAAGACAGCACAAACGGCTGTCGGTCTGCACGTGCCTCACCTGATTTCGGCCTCTATTGGGCTTTCCGCAATTACGGCCCGAGCCTTCGCTCAGGTCGTAAATCAGAAAAAAGAAACCGATTTCAATTTCGTGCTGTTTCGGGCGATCGGCGGCATGGATTCGGTTCAAGGAATTCACCCGTGGCTCGACGGCAAACCTAAGATGAGTGAAGAGGATTTGTGGTTGGGCTATGACGCTCGGGTTGACGTTGAACGAAATATCGCCGGCACGCAGATTTCGCTGGGTCCTGCAGCTTCAAGTTTAGCACCGTTCGTAAAGAAGATGGCTGTCGTACGTGGGTTGTACATGGGCGCAAGCGATCTGGGCCATCCGGCTGCCATTCAGCACATTTCAAGTGGTCGCACACAAGAATCTGCACCGCACCTCGCGGGCTATTTTGGAGAAAAATATTCTTCGCGTGAACACTTCGTCGTCACGAACACAGCGATCCAAAGAGGAGTCGTACCACCCTTCCCCACCATTCTTACGCAAGCGTTAAAAGAATTGGGCGATATGGAAAAATTCGAAACTTCGAGCTCGCTGGATCTGTATCAAGATTCAAGTCTTGCGGTGAACCGGTACCTCGATTTGCTGAAACAAAAATCGAAACTTTTAAGATTCGCCGAGGTTTTAAAAAGTTATTCGAGCGGATCTGACCAGCCACAAGACGAAACCGTCGCGCTGGCAAGCCTCGCCGCGGGTCTTTCTCGTGTCGTACAGATTGACTTGATCGACGAGGCAAAAAATCTCGACACCCACGGCGGACACTCGATGCACAAAGAATATCAAAAGCTGCGATGGGATCGCATCGCGGCGTTCCTAAAAGGCCTCGTCGACACGAATCTGATCGACAAGACGCTTGTCGTGGTCGTGACCGAATTTAACCGCAGTCCTGGAAAGAACGCGAATGACGGCAAGGACCACAACTATTCAGACAATGCTGTCGCGCTATTTGGCCGCGGGGTGATCGGCGGCTCGACTGTCGGAGACCACCAACTCTATGTGCGCACGAACAAAATCCCGCTCTCTCTTTGGGCCGGCAGCTTTATCAACTACCAATCAGGGCGTGTTTCAGAATTGAATGCTCTGCGCGCGATGCAAAACGGGAAAATTATTAAGCTTCCGGCGAACGTCAATCTGATCCGCCCTGCCGACCTTTGGGCGACCGTTGCTCGCAGTTTTGGAACTGAGTTCTCAAGAATTTTACCCCACGACTCCCAAATTATTCCGGGCGTGTTCCAAACCTAAAGTTTGACGACGAGTCAAAAAAAAGAACCCCGCAGAGGAGTTCATTTTAAGCAGCCTTTTGCTTAGGCGGCGCGACGAGGAATCGAGCCTGGCACGTTTAGAGGGCAGAACTTATAAAATTGACGATCTCTTCTTTCGAACGATTGCCGACCATGTGATTGACCTGCTGGCCGCCTTTGAAAAGGATCAGCGTTGGAATTCCGCGAACCCCGAATTTTTCGGTGATCTCGCGATTCGAATCGATGTCGAGTTTTACGATTTTCACTTTCGAGCCCATTTCGCCGGCGATTTCTTCGAGTTTTGGCGCAAGCGACTTGCACGGACCGCACCATTCAGCCCAGAAATCGACAAGAACGGGAACATTCGACTGAAGAACATCCGCCTCAAAACCGCTATCAGAAGTTGATGTCGTGTTGGCACCCATGAATTTGCTCCTTCGATAAGACCACTCTTAACTAGACTACTCTCTTATAGCGAAATCGCGAGTCGCGTTCAAACGGCGTGTCTCAAGTTGATCCAATTGCCGCACGGCGTTTATCTCGGCGTGAACTCGACCTGACCTGCGCCCAGTTTACCCCAAAAATCGTCATTCACTCCACCCCTAAGGCCGATAGGTCCACATGCTAAAGAACGAGATTCGAATTCTCATCGTCGACGACGACGCTACCTTTGGCGCGACTTTGCGCGAAGCTTTATCGCGCGAAGGTTATAATGCCATTCACGTGACGAAACCCGATGACGCTTTAGCCCAGCTGAAAGTTCACGCCGTTTCACTTGCGATCATCGACTGCATGCTGCCCAAGATGAATGGTCGCGATCTCGCAGTTAAATTCGAAGAAGAAGCGGCCGGTTGCCAGCGTATGTTGATGTCAGGAATTTTTCGCGACAAAAACTTTATCCGCGATTCTCTAGCTAAAACTGGCGCAAAAAGCTTTTTGACGAAGCCCTTCGAACTACCCGAACTTATTCGCCAAGTGAACGAAGCCGTCGGCCATTTGATTGATATTCCCGTCTCACCCGTCGTTAGCCTGATGACGACGACACAATCGACTCCTGTCGAGCGACTTGACGCTGTTAACAAGAGCGAAACTCTTCACGGATTCGAACTTCCTTGGGTCTTCGCGACGCTGATGCATCCGCGAATTTCGGGGCTACTCAATATCATCAGTGCCGACGGTGACCCTTCATCGGTCGGCTTCAAAAATGGTGAGATCATTCAGGTCACAAACCGCGACCAGAAGTCCTACTTCGGTGTCTTGCTGGTCGAACATGGCTTCATCGAGCAAGAAGAGCTCGACGCCGCCATGGAGCTGACATCAAGCGCAAAAAAGCTGGGCGAGAGATTGGTCGATGCGAACTTACTTTCGCCGCACGCAATTTCGATCGTCATGGCCGAACAACAGGGCATTCGCCTCGGCAAAATAGTCGGCAACACCAGCGTACACATTTCATTCACAGAAACCGATGACCTTCGCGAGGAAGCTTCGATCGACATCCATATGTTGAACGATATCTTCAACGATTGGGTCACTTCAAAATTTCCAAGCGACTGGATCAAGACGTTCTACACACCGTGGATTCGCAACCAAGTAATTCTAGGCACTGACTTTAGTGAAAGTAATCGCACGATGTCGGGCCCAGCCGTTTTGCGCGCTTCGAAAATGATTCCGCTCATTTCAAAGGGTACCACTCTTGAAGCCATGCAGATGGAAACGGGCCTTACAGATGGCGAGTTTTTTCCAGCCTTTCACAACTTGGTTCTCGGCGGGTGTATTCGATTTGGCGATGAGATCAAAACAACCGACATGCAGGTTCAACGAAAACGACTAAGAAAACTCGAGAAGGATCTCGAGCGACAAAACTTTTTCGAACGTATGGGCGTTTCACCGAAAGCGAAAGAGATCGAAATCAAAAGGGCCTATCACGAATTGGCGAAGACGATTCACCCCGATCGGCTTCCAAAAGATTCACCAATCGACATCCGTGATTTAGCACGAAAATGCTTTAACATGATTCAAGAAGCCCACGAAGTATTGAGCACACAGGCGTCTCGCGACAACTATTTGCTTGAGCTTGAACAAGGCCGCGCTGAGAAAATTATTGAAGCAGAACAGATGATGGAGCAAGCCCGACTTTGCCTGGCCAAGGGAGACATTAGGCGCGCCAAGGAAATGCTTGAAGACGCTGTTTTACATGTACCGATGACAACAGATCTGAGGCTTCTCCTGATGTGGGCTCAGATTAAAAGTTCGGGTGCCGACAAAGACATGGAGCTTGTTTCAAAGCTTAAAGATCAACTTTCAAGCGTACCTCCTGAAGATCGGCATAACGCGGTCTATTTCTTTGTGAAGGGTCTCGTATTGAAAGCTGCCGGTGAATTCGATGGAGCTCGTCGGTCTCTCGACCAATCTTTAGGAATCGAACCGAACTTTGTCGATGCAAAACGTGAATTGAACGTACTGAGCTTGCAAGCAGGGCGCGCTGAGAAGCCCGTCGATCTCTTAAAAGGTGATTTGAAAGACGTGCTGGGCGCGCTGCTCGGCGGAAAAAAACGTCGCTAGAGTTCCGAGCTCAAATTCGCGCTCAAAAACTACTTCTTTTTCGGACCTGACGCTAAACCTTGCGTCGAATCGGTAAGACTTCGCGCCGCCTCGCCGGTCGGTTCGGGTTCGGCCGCCTCAATCATGGCGCGAACAAATTCCCTTTTCTCGCGAGCAAGTTTCGCCGCCTTTTGAATTTCTTCAATCGATGTCGCCTCGGCCGCTTCTTGTTTTTTCTGGGCCTCTTTCAAAAATTCGCCACTTGCCATAGGCGGCAGTTCTTCTTCGGCTTTGTCGTCTAAAAATTTCGCGTAACGCGCCTCACGTGCCGATTCGGGTCGCTTGGTTTCGAGAACTTCATTTGATTCACCGGCGCCTTCTGACCCGAAGGGCCGACGAAATCCTTCGCTCGATGTGACGTGAATAAGCGGAAGCGGTTCGACGTGGTGTTTTATGATTTTAAGTTCAAGCGGCTCAAACAATCTCGCAGAGACGATCTTCGCGTATTTTTCAAGAATCGGATCAGCGTCTAAAGATAAAAGCTGTGCGACTACTCGAAGCGCTACGCGTGGATCGAACGGCGTTTCAATCACAGCGTCGATCTCGGCATCTCGAAGCTCGGGACGACTTCCCTCTTCCGGATCTCGGTACGGCAAAAGTACAACAAGCTTAGGCTGCGACGTGCCGTAGCGAAGTTTTGGCGCAAGCGACAACCCGTTGACGTGGCGCCCTAGGCCTGTCGCGACCGCCAGATCGGGCGGAAATCCCAACACGGCCTCAGCCACCAGCGATTCGCGTCCCAAACTTAAAACGTCGAAGCCGAGCCGGCGAAACAAAGTTTCTAGGCCAACAAGTTCATTAAAATCATCGATGACAAGCATGATCCGCCGCACGTCTTATGGTCGAAAATACCCAGCCAAACCGTCAACCTATTACCCCTAACGCCTTGCTTCACCTGACCGACGGCGCTAGAACGAAAGCCGTCATGATCACTGAAGTTTTAGATGAAATCACGAAACCCAAAATCAGCGGTTTCACCGTCATTCGAAATGCTCGCCTGATGGGCTATCCGGTTCTTGAGAGCATTAAAAGCGTGCTGCCCTTGGTTGATGAGTTCGTCGTGGGTCTGGGTCAGAGCGAAGACGATACAAACGAGATGATCGCGAGCCTGAACAGTTCGAAAATTCGGGTCGTCAACACCATTTGGGATACCCAAAAAACCAAAGGCGGCTTGATTCTGAGTGAAAAAACCAATGAAGCGCTGGCACTTTGCCAGAATGACTGGTGCTTCTACATTCAAGCCGACGAAGTGGTTCACGAAGAAGATTTATCGACCATTGAGACCGCTATTTCGATGGCCGATGGGCGACCTGAGATTCAAGGTTTGCTGTTTCATTACATTCACTTCTATGGAAGCTACCAAACTATTGCGAAATCGCGTCGATGGTATCGAAACGAAGTGCGCGTCGTGCGCCGCAGTTCAGGAATTCAAAGCCACGCTGATGCGCAAGGGTTTCGAGTTCCCGGTGTCGCCGGCTTGACGAAGCCGAACGTCGCGCGAACTGAGGCAAGGATTTTTCATTACGGTTGGGTTAAGCCTCCGAAAATGATGGGGCAAAAAAGCAAACTCTTAAACCGTTGGTGGCACGGCAACAAAAGAGATCACGAATTCGAAAGTTTTGAGTATGCTAGACAGTATGGACTTCAGAACTTTCGCGGCTCGCATCCCGCCGTTATGAAAGCCCTGGTACAGTCGCAGGATTGGAGCTTTGATCCTCGCCGGGCTCTGTCAGATTGGACGTTGAAAGACGTCAACCTTTGGGCGAGCGACGTGCTTGAACGGTTCACGGGGTATCGAATCGGTGAGTATCGTCCGTACAAACTGATTCAAAAATAGAATTCTTGAATTCGAAAATGAAGGAGCCAAAATGGCCGACACAAAGAACATGATTCGCACCGAAACGACCACTCTACCCGCACGTGAATTCACAGTCGACGGTGGCCGCACAAAAATTCACATTGGCAAAGGCCACGACCTTGCGATCATTTCAGGCCCGTGTGTGATCGACAGCCGAGAAATGATAATGTCGGCGGCTAAGCGTTTAAGTGAACTTTCGCAAAAGACAGGAATGCCGCTAATTTTTAAAAGCTCTTACGAGAAAGATAATCGTGGCTCAGAAAAAAACTGGTCAGGCCCGCTGGCCAACGAAGGATTAAAAATTCTTGCCGACGTTCGCAAAGAATTCGGCATTCCAGTGCTGACTGATATTCACCGTCACGAAGATGTCGACATGGTGGCCGAGGTCGTCGACGTCCTTCAGATTCCAGCTTACATGTGTCAACAGACTTCGCTGATCATTAAGTGCGGGCAAACAGGTCGGCCTGTGAACATCAAAAAAGGCCAATTCAATGCCCCCGAGAATATGGGTGGCGCGGTTTCAAAAATGCATTCGACCGGCAACAAAAACGTTTTACTTACAGAGCGCGGCGCATGCTTTGGCTACAATCGCCTGGTCGCCGACATGCGCTCGATTCCCGTCATGCAGGAACTTGGAGCACCGGTCTGCTTTGATGCGACTCATGTCGTTCGTCTTTACGGTATTTCTTCAAGTGATCCAGCTGGAGGCGAACCGAGGTTTGTTCCGCATTTGACGATGGCCGCCGTTGCGGCGGGTGCTGACGCGCTCTTCATCGAATCGCATCCGTCACCGATGAGTGCAAAATGTGATGCAGCGTCGCAACTCGATATGAACTATTGGGAACCCTTAATTCGTATGGCGCAAGCAGTCCGAAAGGCCATCAAGACCCCCGAAAACGTCGGCCTGATGCAGTACCCGTAGACGCATGCGCGCGAAGCTTCTTATCCGTTACGTCTTAGCCGAAATGATCCCGACGTTCTTTCTCGGGGTCTGTGTTTTTGTTTTTATTCTTCTCATGTTTCAAGCTTTGCGACTGACTGAATTTGTTCTGATTCATGGGGTGAAGCTCTCAACTGTCGTTGCGATGATGGGTTACCTTTCAACATCGTTTTTGCCGATTCTTTTTCCCATGAGTCTCGTGTTCACTGTGATCCTCACCTACGGTCGGCTTAGCGCCGACTCTGAAATCGTTGCACTTCGGGCCTCGGGGCTTAGCATGACTTCGATAGCCATGCCGGCAATTATCATGAGCGTGCTCGTCAGCGTGCTGAGTCTACAAACATCGTTTCACATCGCGCCATGGGGCAACCGTCAGTTCGAAATTCTCGTGACCAAACTAGGTTCGACAAAACCTGGAGTCGCAATCAAAGAAGGAACGTTTTCAGAAGGTTTTTTCGATCTCGTCGTGTACGCCAACAAGGTCGATAACAAATTGGGAACTTTGACCGACGTCTTCATTTACGACGAGCGCGACCCGAATTCTCCGATAACCGTGATCGCGCGCGAATGTGTGATCGTGCGCGACGAGGCGAAGCCCGGCCATGCGGCCTCGCTGAAGCTTATAAATGGCACGATTCATCGCACAACTACCGGCTCAGAGGGCGCACGCCACACACAAATCAATTTCTCGGAAAATGAACTGCAACTCTTCGAACCTATCAATGAATCAACCGCTTCGAAGTCTCCGCAGTCCATGTCAATCTCAGAAGTAAGAACGACCCTGGCTGCTCCCCAAGAGCCCGAACTTAGCAAAGAAAAGCGAATCGAACTTGAGACCGAGTTTCACAAACGAATTGCGATCGGACTTGCTTGTCTCGTTTTTGGTTTGATTGGGGTTGCGCTTGGTACTGTGACGAATCGCCGAAATGCCAAAGCCGGCGGTGCTGTTGTTTCTATTGGGATCATCGTCACGTATTGGATTTTGTACGTCAGTTCTGAAAGCCTTGCTCGCAGCGGGCAGCTGCCTCCTTGGTTCGCGATGTGGCTTGCCAACTTTCTTTTCAGTATCGCAGGCTTCTTTCTGTTGAAACGTATCTGGAACGGCTAAATACCGGCACCCAGTAGAGCTCGCTGCATGCGCAGTAGTCGCGCGGCGGCAGCTGAGGTCAGCAAAGTGCGTACGTCATCGGAGTTTCGAACCAAAGCTGCGGCCCGATCGACGAGTAAATCATTACAGAGCTCTCCTCGCGGATCGGAGGGAAACCATGGAAGCGTCGCCACGGTTCGGCCCATCATTCCGGCGTGCCGAGCGGTGATGCCGGTGCCGCTTCGTCGCCTTGCTTCGACGACGAGTACGACATCCGATAGCGCCGCGATCAGGCGGTTGCGTTTTTCAAAATGCCATCTTCGAATCGGCGTTCCACTTTTATATTCCGAAATGAGACAACCCCCGTGCCGAATGACTTCAACACTTCGATCGGCCCAATCCGACGGATACGGACAATCTAATGACGTTGGAAGCACAACCGCGGTCGGGCGCGATTCAAAAATCGCAATTCGATGGGCCAACTCGTCAATTCCGCGTGCTCCTCCACTTACGACAAGCGCCATCTTCGAAAGTTCGGGCAAGTGCCTTCTCAGCCACGATTCGGCCATCACGCTTGAATCTCGCGAGCCGACAATACCGAGGACCGGCAGTGAATCAAAATCGAGGGCCCCATGAACGGTCAGAACGGCAGGGGGATCAGCCAGGTCGCGAAGCGCGATCGGGTAGTCAGAGGACAGAAGCGGTACATCGCGAAAGCACAACTTTGAAAGAGGTCGAACAGTTTGATTTTCCATTTCGTCACTTGCTTCAAAATCGAGGTGCAACAAAACGGAATTTTAGAGATGCCCCGGCCAAACTCTTGTCCGACCGGCGTTTAGATGCCTTCACTTTCCAGTCACGAGCCTTTACTCGCTTGCTTTGGTTATGCGAGGCACTTCAATTCTAAGATCAGGCATACGCGCCGGAAAATTTGAACCCGTGCGGTCTCCGACTCGAACTTCTTCAACGGCAAGAACCACGACGGCTGACGCGACCTTTCCAGAAACTGCGAATACCTTGAGAATTCCGATCGGGGTAGTTTGGTCGGGTGCGATTGTCTTTCTGCGCGCACCGCGCCTTGCCTGCACAGCAAGAACGTCGCCTACGCGCACGCCGCTATCTTGGGTATCCAAAAATACGGTGGCGCCGTCTCCGAAAAACCGTCGCGAGTCTGAATAACTTCCGCCGACAATTGTAAGCTCATTGTTGATTCTGCGACCGACGGTTGAAACGGGAATCCGCGGCGGATCGCCCACTAACACCAAACTTCCGGTGCGAACCGGGTTAACAGCATAGACCACTTGGGCTCGATACAAATTGGTTTTCGAATCACTGATGTCAAGAATGCGCAGAACGCCGCCGATCTCGAGCGCCGATCCAATGCGACCGCTGGCAGGAGAATTCACATTGAACCGCGGCGTAACCGAATACATGCGAGATCCGATTGTTAGCGGTTCGTTTCCGCGCACGTAAACATACTGACCAATCGACGCAATCAATTCGCCCTGGTCGACCTCTTCAAGAATTCCCATCGGCTCGGGGGTATTCTCGAAGGCGATGAAACCCGGAACAATTGCGCCCGGTATCTTTTCTGCGTCACGGTTTCGTCGTTGAATCGTCACACTTTTATCGTAACTGCGTGGTCGATACTCCGGAAACGAACGCGGAATATTACCGAGCACAGATCGCCTATTCTGCGATGGTGGTGGCAGTATCGGTCTTGGAATCAGTTCGCCTTGCTCGATAACAATTCCTGATTCAAGGTCGGCCTGAGTCACTTTTCCTTCAATGTCCTCTTGGTAAAAGGGAGCTTGATTCAGTGACTTCGCCTGGGGTGGTGGTGTTCGTATCGACTGAAGGTCGATGTCGACGAGATCTTCGGGCCTCACGTCCTGAACAGCGGGAACCACATCTTCTTTTTCAAACGCAGCCTGGGTCTGCATAGTCAGCAGATCTGGTTCATCTTTGACAACTCGAATTTCAGGCGGCGCTGCCTCGGTACCACCGATGAAGCGAATGGCTTGCCCTTTTGCGATTTGATGCGGATTTTGAATTTCGGGGTTTTCGGCCCAAAGCTTTGACCAGTAGAACCCGTCAGCAAACAACGTCGAGCTCAAATCCCAAAGCGTATCGCCGGCCTGAACCGAATAATTTTCAGTCGAACGCTCACCCAGTAGGCCCGACCACTTTTCATCACTTACCGGCTCTGAATTCTGAGCATAAATGGCCGACATTCGAGCTTCGAAAGCTTCATTCGGTTCATCCGACCTCGGTGCGAGAGAATCGGCTACGCTTGGTGCGACCCTCGGCGCGACTTCGGGTTCGACCGGCGGCTCGTTGCGAATTTGTACTGGTGCTTTGGGTGCCATTTTTGATAACGGTGCCTTCGGCGCCGCTTTTGATGTCGTACTCTTCTTCAACGGAGGGTTCTTATCACTTTCCAGAGGTTGCAGATCAGAGTCGGCAAACGGGTCTGGCAGCGGCTCGTCATCAACAACATCAAGATCTGCATCTGAATTGGCAGCACCCGAAGACGTCAGCGCGTCGAGTTCACTTTCAAGCGACGAGTCTAAATCTTGAGCACGCGCGCCCGAATTCACAAAGTTTAAAAGAAGCAGTGAGACCGCGACGGTTGTCGCAAGCTTTAAATTTCTGCGTTTCATTGAATCCTCGACACGTTGCCCGCGCGCGCGAAGGCGGTCATACTTTTTAATTCGCGACCGGCACGTCGAGCCTCTGGCGACTTCGGAAATTGCTTCCGTACATATTCAAAACTTCTTTTCGCGAGTCCGAGATTAGCCTGGGCCGCAGGTGAATTGCGCCCTGACTCAAGCGATGCGACCGCAAGTCGACGCGCTATAATTCCACGCATGAGAGACGCTCCCGCGCGAGCGCGGACATGCGCCCGAGGAAGCTCGAGCGTCGTCTGAAAAAAACGATCAGCTTGAGTTAGATTTTTTTTCCGAAAGTAGAAAAGGCCCTGTTGAAACCGAGCTTCAGAAACGCACTCGGATTCAGGATACGATTTTTCCAGAAGCGCCGCTGTCCGGTTGGCCTCGGCTTCATCGCCCACTTTGAGTAAGTCGATCACGGTTCGAACGAGAACTTTGTCAGCTTGTTCACCTTTCTCTTTGGGTGCCTGGGCCACCGAACGAACTTTCGGCGGAAGACTTTTGGCGCGCTGTCTTCTCGGGGTCAGCGCGACATTTTGCCTGGTGGGACTGATCGGAACATCGAGCTGTGTCCCGCTGAAAGCGGCCAGCGGCTCGGGCGCAGTTTGAGGATCAACTCCGCCATTTTCTTGCACAATCTTGATGCGATTTCTCAGAACCCAATTGTGCTCGCGCAGCGTTTCAATTTGCAGTTGTGCCTGACGAAGTCGCGATTCGAGCCGGGCCATTTTTCGGGCTTCATTCGAATGCGCTGCACGATTTGTTGCACGATGCGTTGCGCACCCCAGTAACGTGCTCATCATGAGCCCGGACCCCAGAATGAGTCCGCCAACCTTCAAAGTCGAAAACCGTTTTTTATTATTCATCTCCCTCCATGATAGGGAGAGCCTCGCCCATTGAAAAGCCAGGAAGAACAAGGGTCTAGGCTTGGTTATCGAGCGAGTGAGGTTGCAGCCGATTGGATTCGAGTGAACCTCTCAACGAAGATTTCCCACAGTTATCCACAATGGTTGTGGATGACTCGTATCCTTAGACCTTAGACCCGTGACTGGATAAGGCTTTCAAGCAATTGCTGACACTTTATACATGCCATAAGCTGTTGTTTCGACTTAAGAATCACGGAAAATAACAGATTGGTCTGACATTCTGTTCTGCTCCTTAAATCCGAAACTCGGATGTCTGTCATAAAATGACATAAACTTTTGAAGGTCGCGGCTAGCCCGCATCTTGCGCTAAACACCTGAAATGATTCGATCGGCACTCGCTCTTTTTCTGCTGACCATTTTGAGTTTTCAACACCTGCCAAAATTGCGAGCAAAAGTAACCGAGCCATTTTACCAGCAGTGCTTGAAAATCGCCCCATCGACCCAAACAAAAAATGAAATTCAGTCACTCGTCTGTGGTCGCTCCTTACCGAATTCGTCGATGACTCAATCTTGGAAGAATTTGGGTTTAATTCACATCCTCGTGGTGTCCGGAGGTCATCTTTCGATACTCGCTTCGCTACTTTTGCACATCTTCGAAAGTCGGTGGGCTCGGCGATTTTTCTCGAAGAGATCTGCATGGAATACGGCTGCGCTCATTCTCATTTTTTTTAGTTTTGCGAATCGTCTGCAACCTCCGGTCTTGAGATCTCTGATCGAATGGCTATGCCGGTCGCGACTTGAACGGCGCGGATGGCGTAGGCCCGAAATTTCTCTCTTTACGACCTGGATCGCACTTCCATTCTGCGCGAATGTCTTTGATCTTCTCTCGCTCGCCCTCTCGTTTTTTGCGTCGATCGTCGTCGAAACAACGTCACGATCACTTTATCGGCACCAGATGATCAGTGGAGTCGGCCTGCAAATCGCGGTCTGGTGGATCTTGGCCCCACTCCTGTTTACGTTCGGTTTGCCACATCCGCTGACGACGATGACAAATCTCGTAATCGCGCCGCTTCTTGGAGCAACGCTGATTCCGCTGGCGATGCTGACCTGGCTAAGTGGTATCTTGCCCGCTCTTTCAGGGAACCCGTCCGATCCCGTTTGGCTTGGCTCAGTTTTCGATTTGGTTTGGACAAGCCTCTCGGCCGCTGTCAGGCATTTGGCGGACGCCTTGCCAGCGCCGACCCCCCGATTAGGTCACGCCCAACCACTCATTTCAGATCTCGGTTCTTCGCTCGTCATGGTGGTCTCTGTGTTTTGCGCGACGTGCGCCTTGCTCGTGAGATCTCACCGAAACCCACGGTCAAAATCGATCAAAGCAAGTCCGCTAAGACCCCTGATCGTCATTCTGATTGGAGTAGTCGCATCAATCGTGCTGCACCAGGGACTAACGGCACTCGTGTGATCCGGGGCCTCACAGCCCCGGCCTTTTTAACATCAAATGCGATACGGCTTGTACTCCATACCTAAAGACTTTGCGACGGGTTCGTAAACAACACTCCCATTATAGACGTTCAGCCCAGCAAACAGGGCCTTATCTTTCGCGATCGCGTCTTCAACGCCGAGAGCCGCCAACATCGATCCGTACTTAAAAGTCGCGTTCGTTAGTGCGTAAGTCGAAGTACGGGCTACGACCCCCGGCATGTTCGGCACGCAGTAATGGATGACTCCCGAAACTTCATAAGTAGGATTCTGGTGCGACGTCGGTCGGCAAGTTTCGATGCAACCGCCTTGATCGACGGCGACATCGACAACGACTGAACCCGGCTGCATGCGTTCGATCATCGATTTTGTAACCAGTACGGGTGCTTTCCAACCCGTGACGAGAACTCCACCGACAACGAGATCAGACTGAACGACACTATTCTCGATATTGACAGTGTTCGAGTGCAGCGTCGTGACCCGACCTTGAAAAACGTCATCGAGGTACTCAAGCCGCTTGTGATTGACGTCGAGAATTGTAACTTCGGCACCAAGGCCGACAGCCATTTTCGCAGCGTTGATTCCGACAACTCCGCCGCCAATGATCGTCACTTTGCCTCGGTTCACACCCGTGACTCCGCCAAGCAAAATGCCCTTCCCGCCATGATCTTTTTGAAGGTAATAGGCACCGATTTGCGACGCCATTCGGCCGGCAACTTCAGACATCGGAGTCAGAAGTGGAAGCGAACCGTCTTCCGCTTGAATGGTCTCGTAAGCAACGGCCTTCACTCGGCGATCCATCAAAACTTTTGTCAGTTTCGCTTCCGCCGCGAGATGCAGATACGTGTAGAGAATTTGATTTTCACGAAGAAGTTCGTATTCGTCTGGTAGTGGCTCTTTCACCTTCATCACCATGTCAGCTTTGCCGTAAACGTCTTTGGCCGAGTCGGCAATTTTCGCGCCGGCACGCTCGTAATCTTCATTGGTGATGCGGCTACCGAGACCCGCATCTTTTTGCACAAAAACGGTGTGGCCTTCAAGCACGAGCTGCTTGACTCCAGCTTCAGTTAATCCAACTCGATTTTCAGAAATTTTTATTTCTTTCGGAACACCAATCACAATGCGTTTCGCCATAAATTCCCCTTGAAGGCCCGAAGTAAAGCTTAAGCTCTTCGTAGAGGCAAGCGCTGGCTAGCTGCGTGTAAGACCTGCGATCGTCGTCGCGACAGGAGTCGCGAAGTCGCCACCCAGTTCAATCGACTTGGTGCGATCAGGGCTGGCGAGAATTTTTTTAACGAGCTTGCTCATCACGTCGTGGCCCGCTTTGAATAAGACGAGGTGCCCAAGCAGCGGGCGCCCCAATGTGACCAAATCCCCAAGCGCGTCGAGAACTTTGTGCCGAACAAACTCGTCAGGAAAACGCAAACCCTCGGGGTTCAGTATACCTTCGTCACCCAGAACAATCGCATTCTCGAGACTGCCACCACGTGCAAGCCCGCGAAGCCTCATCGCCTCGACGTCTTTTAAAAATCCAAACGTTCGGGCCGGAGCAATCTCACGATTAAAGCTTGTTTCGTTGATGTCGAGATCCATGCGACTGCGGCCGATCGCGGCATGCTGAAAATCGATGGTGCACGTCACGCGAAGACCCGAGTACGGCACCACATAGGCGTGTTTGTCGCCGTCTCCAAAAAAAACGGGTTCGGTGACATAAAGATAGCGACGCGGTTCTTCTTGCTCGGCAAAGCCCGCAAGAAGCAACGCCTCCATAAATACACGTGCCGATCCGTCGCCGATTGGAATCTCAGGTCCATCAAGCTCAATAAACAAATTGTCGATTCGGTAGGCGGCGAGCGCCGAAAGGCAGTGCTCAACTGTCGATACTGAAAATGCCTTTCCGCCTAGAGTCGTCGCCAGCGATGTCGCTTGTATATTTTCAGCCCGGACGGGAATCGAGGGCGACCCTGGAAGGTCCGTTCGCACGACATGAATACCAGAGTCTGGCGGCGCGGGCCGAAACGAGAGCGAAGCCGGCTGACCGGTGTGCAAACCGATACCATTGACAGTGACCCGCTTTCGAATTGTCCGCTGAAGGTACATGTCACAACCCTAGCCGCATTCGTCTGCCGATGGTACATTTGAAAGTGTTGTTTAAAGGTCGAGAGATTGGTCGCCACGTTGCAAAGAAGCTTCACTCTTTCGATCATTTTTTCGATGATAGCGAGATGCAATCTGGTCGGAGTCTTTTAGCACTGGCCCTCACTTCATTGCTCTTCGGCTTCTCAATGGCCAGCTGTGCGGCCCCCGACGAGCGAATGTCGACAGTGCCCGAGAGTGCTGGAAAAAATGCACGTGCGCACCCGGCCGTCTACGGCATCGTCGACACTTTTTACGGCGGAGCACCACAGAAGGTTCGCCCCGCAAACGACTTTTTATTCTATTTCAAAGAGTGTGAAATGAGCGACCCGCAAAATGACCGCGCGTTTTTCTCTAAGACAGCTTACTCGTGCACCGGGGCCCGGTGACGCCCGATCCGTTTCTTTTTTGGCTGAATTTCCATATCTGATCAGCATCGTCACAAACGAACCCCAGCCAGGTTTTTTCCTGACGAATTTAATTCTTAATGGATTCGTCCGAAAACGTGTTTTCGAAGAACTCAGTCAACTTCTCGGCTACGGTCTCAATTGCGACCGATGGTGAAAAGGGGCGCAAACACCGCCGCCTCGGGCAGCCGGCTTATCACATGAAAAGCATCAACGGCTTTTTTGAGGTGATGGTTCGGTCGACCGACCGCCTGATGCGAGACGGGGAGCAGTCGCTCAACCACGATGCGAATCTGCGCGACAATTCGACTTTCTGAAACTCACACTTCAGATCGTGTCCGAAAGTCTTTTCGGGCTCGATACCGCCAAAGACTCAACCCGAATCGGCGAAGCCGTAACCTTGATTCTTCCACAAATCTTCTACCATCTTGAGGGAATCCCTTTCCTGAGAAAAATCTCCAACACGAAAAATCGCGAATTTAATCACCGCCTTAAAGAACTGAACGAAATCATCTACGCGATTATTAAAAAGCGCCGTTTGCAGAATGAAGCTCGGCACGATCTTCTTTTTCGAATACAGACTTGCGCGACGAAGTTATGACGATGTTGATGGCCGGACACGAGACCACTGCAAACGGCTTTTCCTGGACAATCCACTGCCTAGCGAAACGTCCCAAAGTCGAAGCGAAAATCCGAGATGAAATTGCACGAGTCGTCGGCGATAGCAAACCCAAGCTCGAACATTTGCGAGACTTGACGTACACTCGAGCAGTCTTCGAAGAGAGTTTGCGGCTGTACCGGCCAATCTGGGCAATCCCGCGTACAGCAATTCGAACGACGACACTTCAAGGGGTTGAAAGTCCAAACGGTGCGATCGTATCAACAAGTACTTTTTGCTGCACCGAACCCCCGCAGTCTTCACAGATCCACTGAAGTTCGATCCCGAGTGTTTTGATCCGATTCGGCGAAAAGAACTAGGGCGCTTTGATTACATTCCGTTAGGTGCGGGCCAAACAATCAGAAAAATAGCGAAAATCCGATGAGTAGATTGGCTGCGTCGTAGGTGCGAATGTTCGAACCCGAGAGGTTATCTTTCGACCACGATTTTTCTAGCTTCGCGTGAAGAGCAATGTCCTCGCTAACAAAGTAGCGATAGCCGAGACCCGCAGTCAGCCCGAACGTCGAATTCGAATTCTCAACTCCACTGACGGTGAAAGTTCCCTGACCGAAAATGTGACCCCGCGAACTGACAGGAATAAAATATTCAGCCGACGGCCCGACCGAATAGTAATGGGGGTAAGAGTCAATCGTTGTCGAGACCCAAGCTTGTCCCCCGACGCCGAAATTTGAAGTGATGTAGTGGTAGGCCGAACCCGACGCCGACCAGCTAAACTGCGAATAAGTACTGTAAGATGCGGATCCTGAGGCGCTGACTTGTGTTCGCCCTTGCAGAGAATCAAAATTGCCTTCGGCGCCGGCCATCGAGCCCGCCAGAGCTATGAGAACGACCGCTGTGCTGAGCAGAAGAACAGATAAAAAGTGACGCATGTGAGGCCCCTTGGTTTTTGAAGCGTGATGCTCTTACGAGAGTCACGTTCAACCATCACCCGACACATCAAGCAATGCGCCAGCCGACACATTTGGATCGTTGTGTTCCACTTTCGGAGCGAACGGACTAAACCTTGAGATGCAGGCGGGCCGCATCGGTGATCATTCGGCCGCGCGGAGTTTTAACCACGAGGCCCTCTTGGATGAGATACGGCTCGTAAACTTCTTCGAGTGTATCTTTCTCTTCCGAAAGCGCTGCCGAGAGAGTTTCAATGCCGACCGGGCCACCCGCAAATTTGTCGTTAATGAGATTTAAAATTCGACGATCCATATCGTCGAGGCCAAGTTCGTCGACTTCGAGCATATTGAGCGCGGCATGAGCCGCTTCGAGATCGATGACTCCACGTCCTCGCACCTCAGCAAAATCGCGTACACGCTTTAAAAGGCGGTTAGCGATTCGCGGCGTGCCGCGCGACCTGCGCGCGACTTCCATGGCGCCGTCACTTGTTATCTCGATCGACAGAATTCGCGCAGAACGAGTGAGAATTTCAACCAAATCTTGCTTCGAATAAAATTGAAGACGTTCGACAATCCCAAAACGGTCGCGCAGCGGCGCATTCACAAGTCCAGCACGAGTCGTCGCGCCAATCAGCGTGAAGGGCGCCAACTGAAACTTCATCGAGCGCGCCGCCAGGCCCTCGCCGGTCACGATATCGATGTAATAATCTTCCATCGCGCTATAGAGATACTCTTCGATCGTGCGATTCAAACGATGAATTTCGTCGATGAACAAGACCGAACCTGGCCGAAGGCCCGTCAAGATTGCCGCAATCTCACCCTTCCGATCAAGCGCGGGGCCCGACGTTGTCTTGCATTCAGCACCCATCGTTTCGGCAATGATGTGCGCAAGCGTCGTTTTGCCTAGCCCCGGCGGACCGCTAAGCAGAATGTGGTCAAGCGGCTCGCCGCGCTTCTTAGCCGCCTCAACAAAAACCGCGATTTTTTCTTTGGCTTTATGTTGGCCGGGAAATTCGTCAAAACGCTGAGGTCGCAACGTGTTTTCCCACGTGTCCGACGAAGTCGGCGTCGGTGCCAGTACGGGGTTTCGCACGAGTGGCGAGGCTGCCGTCGCCATTTTGGTCGAAGATTTCTTTGGTTCACCGAGGTCTGGAAGTTCGTTGTCCATCAGCGCATTCCTCCCAAAGTTTGCAGTGCGAATCGAACACCAGACTCGAGAGTGAGTTCATTTAGCTGTGGGCCCTGGGCTTGATTCAGTTGCCCGATAACACGCTCAACTTCTTGCGGCCTGAAACCGAGGTTTTGCAAAGCCGAATTGATTTCTTGAAGCATAGTCTCGCGAGCGCTCAATACAAGCGGTGCCGCGACGGCCCCCGTTCGCAACGACACGTTCGCATCGTCAGCAGCCGCAAACGAATCGAGAAACGGGGTCAGCTTACCTTTTAACGAAACAATCAATTGCTCGGCCGTTTTCTTTCCAACCTTTGGAAGCATCGAAAGTGCTTTCACATCACCAGCTTCAACGGCTCGTGCAATGTGACTTACGGGGGCCGCCGACAAAATTTTGATGGCCATTTTCGGCCCGACGCCATTGACCGATAGCAGCGCCATGAATAGCTCCTTTTCAAGCACAGTGGCGAAACCGAAAAGTGCCAACTGGTCTTCGCGAACGTGTGTGAAGACCTCAAGTCTTGTGCGTTCGCCAACGGCTAGCGTATCGATGGTTTGCAGCGAACACGTGAGCTCGTAACAAACTCCGCCCACGTCGATGAGGCAAAGCTCACCTCCTCGAGACTCGACGATCCCCTTTAACCGACCGATCATAGTTCGACTCCTGACGGCGGTTTCGCCTTCTTTAGTTGCTGCAAACCTTCTTGAAGCTTCATTTGCTGAAATTCGACTTTCGCTCGCCATCCCTGATAAGCCAAAGCGAGGCCGTCGCTGGCATCGATCGGCAAGCTTTCAAGTTCGGCACTCATCTGCAGAATTCTTCCGAGCACGAGTCGAACTTCGTTTTTCTCGGAGGCGCCGCTTCCGGTCACGCTCTTCTTTGCTGTTTTGGCTGCAACCTCAAATATTTCTGCACCTGCTTGATCAGCGAGGGCCAGAACAATTCCCCGCGATTGTCCCAGGACGAAAGCACTGTCGACGTTTTTCCCCAAAAAAACTTTTTCAACGACCACAACAGAAGGTCGACGCTCTGCAAAAACCGTTTCGAGGTCGCGAAGGATCAGCGAAAGCCTGGCCGGCAAAGCCTTCTCGCGAGAGGTTCTCGCTCGAGGCTCGATCACGCCGCAGCCGCGCGACACCACCTGCTCGAGGTTCAACGCATTGACCTCGATCCAGCCGAAACCCAGAATCCGTGTACCCGGATCGATGCCAAAAATCGTGATCGTTTCCACGAGATGATCAAAGCAATGACCTAAGACCGCGAGCAAGGCTTGAAGCCGCACAGCCGCAGTGCAACAATGAACTCATGGCTGGCGAATCACCCGACGACCTTACTTCAACGAAAGCACCCGCGCGGTCGGCCGTTCCCAATGCCGAATTTATCGAACGCTGCCAAATTGAGTACGACAGAAACCCGGGATCACGCGTTTTTGCTCCACTCTGCGAGGCCTACCGTCGAATGGGCCTCATCGGTGAGGCGCTTGAAATTGCGAGTCGCGGTGTGCGACTTCATCCGGACTTTGCGGCCGGCCGCATCGCATTTGCGCGAATTCTGATCGAGAAAAAAGCTTATCCCGATGCGCTTCAGCAGCTGACGTTGGCAGCGGAACTCTCGCCCGACAACATTCTTGCCTTTCAACTTCTTGGAGAAACCTATCTCGAACTGCGGCGCCCTAAAGAGGCGTTAAAGGCTTTTAAAACGGTCCTCTTTCTAAATCCGTTGCACGACCGTGCAAAAAAGATGGTGCGCAAGTGGGAATTTCTGTCGGCCGACGAGTTCGAAAACGAAAGTTTCGATTGGAGTCCGAAAGACGACGAGGCTCTGCCCGCGATTGACCCGGAGGCCCAAAAACAATTGAAACTTGATCCGACGCGATCTGATCGGGAGGCTTACCGCGCGATTTCGATCGCGGACGCACTAACGGTTCGCAATGACCTCGAGGGTGCATTCGCGATTCTCGGTCGCTCACTTCGAACTCTTGGATCTCGCCCAGATCTTGAGCAGCGTCTGCACCTTCTGGGAAAACGACTGGGGCTAGCTGCCGACGAAGTGCAACGCCACGCAAAAGAGACTGCCAGGTCGGCCGAGGTTAGGATTGCTAAGAACGACCAGAATACCGACCAGAATACCGACCAGAAAACCGACCAGATTACCGACCAAAGAAACGATCAGAGAAAAAAGAAACTCGAAGGAATTTTGAAACGGCTTCGTCCACGTTGACCGAATGCACCAAATCGGCGAAACCTGATTTCTTTGCGCAGGTGGGCGTCGCCCGCAGGAGGATCTACGATGTATCAGCTTCAGGACTTTAAAAAAGGCCTCAAATTTCTCGTCGAAGGTGAACCTTTCACCTGCGTTGATTTTCAACACGTAAAGCCCGGCAAAGGAAACCAGTTCACAAGGTGCAAAGCACGCAGCCTTCTAACAGGCCAAAACCGCGAGTGGACATTTAAACAGGGCGAAAAGTTTGAAGTTCCCGACATCAACACTCAAGAGATGCAGTTTTTGTACAAGGATGATTCGGGTTACAACTTCATGAATCAGACTAATTTTGAGCAGGTGTCGCTGAACGAGACCGACGTCGGCGAATCGAAAAATTTCCTCATCGAAAATCTTGAATGCGTCATCATGTTTTTCAACGGAAAAACGATCGGCGTCGACGTGCCGAATTCCGTTGCGTTAAAAGTTGTGAAAACTGACCCTTCGTTCAAGGGGAATACAGTCACCGGCGCCCAGAAGCCCGCAACTCTCGAGACTGGGTATGTTGTTCATGTCCCGATGCACATCACCGAGGGTGACGTGTTGAAAGTCGACACTCGTACGGGCGAATACGTCGAACGCGTTAACAAGTAGCGCACAGCAGTGTGATGTGTACGCGACTTTCGTCGATGCGTTTCAGCGACCTTCCAGGTCGCTTTTTTTTGACCCGGCGCTCTGAGGCCCCTGGCCAAAATCGACCGAAAAAACGCTGATAAATCGTGCGAAATCGCGGAAAATAAAGCCAGTGTCGACAACCATTGAAGCTGAAATCAGACAACTCTACGCAGAGAGCGGCGATGCAGCTCTCGTCTCTGAGCAATTGTTGAAGCGCTGGGATGCCAACGTTCTTTCGGCGGATGACATTCGAAGTCTGACTCGCTTTATGATCCACTGCGGTCTTTACCCCGTTGTTTTAAGGCAGGTGCGGCGGTGCCTCAAGCGCGATATGGAAGTGCCGTGGTCCGCGTTTATCGAAGTACTCGCGCGAATGAACGTTCAGCTTGAACCAATTGAAGTTGATGCGATTTTCGAGGGTGTCGCCCACCAAACCCAGACTTTTGAAGCCGATATGATGTTCGACCTCGTCGAAAGCGGCGGGCTCGATTCTTTTGACTCTCGACCGGCTGAGTACAGGGTTCAGAAAATTAATCACGTTCGGCGAATTCACGCAGAAAAACGGGCTGATCTTCAACGGCAGCTTGAGTATGCCCGGGTCAATCGTTTGCTGAGTCAAGAAAAGCGCCTGCTCGATGAAATTCAAGCTTTCGACCCAAGCGATAGCGAACTCTCGCGTCAAAAAGATATGTTCGAATTTCGTGAGGCTCAGGAAATTGTAGAAAACGCTCTTGCCCACTCGCCTCCGAAAGCTGAAATGGAGCGAAAGTTTGGCCGTCTGTCTTCAGACCTTCGCGCCGCTGCGAAACCGATTGTTCGCGAAATACGTCATCGAGCTGAATCCGCGACCGAGCCTCAACTTTACGATTTGGCATTGATGCTGATCTTTATGGACCTCCACGATGAGGGCGTTAAACTTCTTGAGAAACGCCGTCTCTCACCGCGAATCGACTGGCTGCTTCTTGAAACGCTCATTCAGGGACGACAGTATGCCGCGGCTCTTGGCGAAGTTGAAAGTCTCGAAGTGAAATATGCCGGAGACTCGGAAGCGCCATTTGTACTCACCTATGCGCGAGCTCGTGCACTGTGGGGCCTCGGAGACACCATCACCGCAATCGAGCTCATGAAAAGTCTCGCGCGTGTCCGACCGACCTACCGTTCAGCCACGACACTCTTGCAGCAGTGGTCGGAAGAGGCACCATGAAGAGAAAATTCTTGCGACTGCTTTCTCGTCGGTTTGTTGTCTTCACGCTCATGGTGGCGGGCTCCGCCTTTGCGCTCGGTACCGTGTTGTCGCAAACCTTGCCGAAAGCAAGGTCGTGGCTACTTGTCACGATCGATCAATTCTCGCGCGACAACTTGCCCGTTCGGATTCTTCCGTCGTCTGTCGATTTTCGCTTGTTTCCGCTGGGTATTACGCTTCGCGAAGTTCGTGTCTTGCCGACCAAAGATTTTGAAAAGACTCTCGCGCCCTTAATGATTCAAGAGGTCAGCGCAGATTTTTCTTTGTTTCAAATCATTCGCGGCGAGGTTTCTCTCGACGAAGTCGCCATTCGCGGCACATTTATTCGAGCCACGGTTCCACCGTCCACCGCAAATTCGAAAAAGCCACTTGAAGGCCTCTTTAGAGAACTCGACCGGGCTCCAATCGGATCCATAATCTTAAGCGACATCTCGATGGTCGTTCGGGTGCCACAAGAAAATCTCACGATCGAAGCCGAGAATCTCAATCTTACAGTCGAACGCTCGCGGGCCCTCCTCGATGGAAATCTCAACGCAGATGCGATTATTATTAAAGATTCGAACTCGCAGCGGGCTCTACGCCTTCAGCCCGAAATTGAACTCTCGCTAACACCGACCACCGTTCGATTTGCAAAGCTCGACTTGCGTCGCGGCATCTCGCTTTTTGCAGTGACTGGCCAACTCACGGGAGACACCGAAGCGCTTGAGTTCGCGACAGGAAAACTTGCTGTAAACCTCGATCTCGATGTCAAATCGACGCGCGACTGGCTGCAAAAGTCGTTCGAAGCGGCCGAGCCCACACCACCCATGAGCGGTCGAATGCAGGCGCAAATCGATCTCAATAAAGTCAATTCGCAGACCGGTTGGACGGCGGCCCTTAAGCTTTCGACAAACAACTATCGGGTCGAGGGTATTTTGGTCGACAAAGTGCGCACCGAGGGCACGTGGGACGGAAAGCAGTTCTCACTTCCGCTAACGACGAGCGAGTCGCGCGCAGGACAAATCGAATTCCGAGACGTTAAGATATTTGAAGCGAGTGAAAAGACACCCGAAGGTCGCACTCCTCTGCTCATGCAAATTGGGAAAATCAAAGGCTCAATTGAGGTCCACGAATTTCTGACAGACATGGGCGTTGGTCCAATTCCCGTTTGGCTGACGGCACAGGCTGACCTTCCATGTGAATCCCAACTGGCTCCAAAGTTCATGCTTCGCTGTCAGGGTGTTTTCTCAGGCCGAAACGTTGTTGTTCAGAATGAGTTAAAGAATGGGCGCGTTGCCGCGGGCTCGATAGTCGCATTACCCGACTTCTCTTCAACAGGCGAATTCAAATTCGATCTCGAGAAGTTCTCATACAACGCTGAGATCACCATGCCGAACTCAATCGGAAAAAGCTCGGGCGAGGTACGCTACAAGTCAGGTTTTGATATCAAGTATGAGGCCGACAAGCTTGCGATCAAGGATTTGGCGTCGCTGGGTGATCTAAAACTTCTTGGCAATCTTAAACTGAAGGGGTCGACCACCGGTACTAGCCAATCGGCATCGCTCGCGATGGAGGCCGAGGGCCAAGATCTTTGGCTTGAAGACTTCTGGCTCGGCCAACCAAAAAGTACGATTCAGTATAAGGCCGGAAAGCTTTCTTTCACGGGCCTTCAAGGCTACTACACAACGTCTCGCTACAGCGGAGATGTCGCTATCAACTTTGGGCGCGAGGGGCAAAACTCGACGATCGAAACCAATTTAAAAGTGCCCTTTTTTGATGCTCGGGATCTGCTGAAGGTTTTTTCGAAGAAATTCAAATTGCCGGTGGCGATCACGGGCACGGGCCAAGCGTCGATAAAAGCTTCGGGACCACTTGATATTTCGCGAATGACCTACGATTTAAAGTCATCGCTTTTTAAGGGAGTCATCGCTGAAGAAAACTTCGAACAGATGCATTTTGATGTGAAGTCAAAAGCAGGCGAAGTCAAAAGTGAACGCGTCTCACTTACTCGTGGCGAGGCCATCATTCAGCTGACTGGCGTAGGTCATCCAAACGGAAAAATTGAAACTGAAATTCGGGGTCGCGGACTTCGGCTCGAAGAAACCAACTTCATTTCAGAATCTGGGTTTGCTGTTGCAGGACTCGTCGGTTTCGACATGACCCTCAATGGACCCGTGCTTGCTCCTGATGCGAAGATGAAGGGTACTCTCACCAAGACATCGATCGCTGAGACAGCGGTGCCCGACAGTCAATTCGAAATGAATTTCACCTCGAAAACTATCGAAGGATCAGGGAATTTCTTGGGCGAGCTTTTGACAGGAAGCTTTGTGTGGCCGCTTTCGAACGAGGCACCAATGTCTCTACAGTTTGAGGCCAAAGAGTGGAACTACGCCCCGGTATTCGCCGCAGTCGCGGGCCCCAACGGGCGACGCGATTTCGAAGGACGCCTAACCGCAAAGGTTGATCTCAAATCATCGCGCGGAGGTTTTTGGATGACAAGCGGTTCGGCCGTCATCGACAAACTCTCGCTGAAACGCGGAGCGATTGAACTTGCGAACGAAGGTTCGCTTAAGGCCGAAGTCAAAGATGGCGCGATATCGATCAAAGATTTTGAACTCAAGGGTGACGGAACTTTCATCAAAATTGCAGACCGAACCGGAGCCGACGCGCCCGCTCGAAAACTCGACATTCAGATCAATTCAAAGATCGATATGAATCTACTTTCTATTTTTACGCCTTTTTTTGAAGAGATGCGCGGGCTCTTGTCGACCGCCATCTCTTACAAACACGGCCCCGAAGGCAGCGACATCATCGGATCCGCCTACATCGATCGCGCCTATCTTAAATTTGCAGCTTTTCAACACGCATTTGAGAATTTGCAAAGTGACATCGTTTTCAATCATCGCAAGGTCGTCATCAATACTTTAAAGTCCGACTTTGCTGGAGGAAAGCTTCAAGCTGCCGGCGGTCTGGAAATGAAGGGCAAGCACCAAGTTCCCGTCAGCGTCACCGGCACCTTCGATAAAATCACGCTGAACATTCCCGACAAAGTCAGTACGTCAGGTTCGGGCGACTTTACATTCAGTGGAGGCTGGTTTCCGTTTTTGCTGAAAGGCAACTACATTGTTAAAGACGGAGTCATGTCTAAAGAGCTTGGTGACGGTGGTGTCGATTCATCCGACAATCTTCGTCGAGATCAATTCTTGCCGCGGTTTTTGGTCGAAGAGTCTTTTCAACCATTGGTGATTGATTTGAACGTCGATTTCACAAATTCAATCCAACTTCGAAACAAGATGATTGAAGGTGCCGCCGCCGGCAAATTGCAAGTGACCGGAATTCCATCGAAACCTACGATCACTGGCCAAATTCGAACACTTCCTGACACCAAAATTAACTTTCGAGAAAATCTATTTGATGTTTCAAGCGCTCTGTTAACGTTTGACGACCCGCTTGAGATAAATCCGCGTATCAATGTCAACGCTCGGACACGCGTCGACAGCTATGATGTGAACCTGTTAGTACAAGGTACCTCGAAAAAGCCCGAGATCTCGGTCTCAAGTATTCCCCCGATGCAAGAGCGCGACATCCTTTCACTGCTGGCACTGGGAACCACCGACCAAAAGCTTTCCACAAACGTAAACAGTACGTCGCAAAGTAGTGGCGCCGGAGCCCAGGTTCTATCAGGAGTTGCTAACGAAGCTTTGAAAAGTGTCGCTGGCGATGTCGTCGAACTTTCACTTTCAACCGGTTTTGACGACACAAACGAAGCCTATCAAAAGGTCGTCATCAAGAAGAAGTTTACGAGAAAACTTGAAGCTTCGGGAAGCCAGGCCGTCGGCAAGCGTTCTGGCACAGAATTTAAATTGCGTTACCGGCTTACAGACCGCGTGTCAGGTGTTGGAAGCTGGCTTGGAGTCGACCAGGGCGAAACTGTAAATTCAACGCTTCAACAGGTTCGCGGGCAAGATCAGCTAGGACTCGACTTCGAATACAAGTTTGAGTTCAAATAAACCATGTCTCTCTGTGCCCTTCGCCTTTTCCTCTATTTCGCATTGGTCGGCTGCGCAGCGGTGTTTTCGACAAATTCGGCGGCTGCGTCTCCGCATCGGCTTAAGTTCACAGGCGTTTCGGTTGTTCAAGGCCGTGCTCTGCAGAACAAGTTTCCTTACGTTTTCGAACGCGAAGTAACTCTAGCCGAAGTTGACGAGGTCGTCCGTTACTTGATGAAGACCGGGCTTTACTCGAACGTCGAAGTCGTGTCCCGGCAGGTCGCAGACGGGCCGGAACTTCTTCTCGTCGCAACCACTTTGAGAAAAGTGCAAGCGATCAACATCAGCGGCAACAGAAGTCTTTCTGCCCGCGAAGTTCGCCAAATTCTACAGATCGAAGAGGGAAAAGTCTTTGAACGAAAAGAATTGATCGAATCGGTGCGGGTACTTCAAACAGAATATCGAAAAAGAGGCTTTCGCGGAATGAACGCCGAAGTCGAATTCGAAACGCCGAATGAAACCGAGGTTAACCTCAAGATCGTTATCGACGAGGGACCGCCAACGATTGTCGACCGCATCCAAGTTGAAAGTGCGAATCCCGAGATTGTCAGGCGCATCGAACGAATTTCGCGCGGCCTAAAAGGTCGTTCGCTTAGCGAAGATGATCTTCAAGGAATCGTACGGCAGATCTCTGAGGATCTTCGAAGCAATCGGTTTCTTACGGCACGTGTGCTCGACCCGCAGGCGATATTTGATGAAGAGCAAAGTCGGGTTCG